>JANOOU010000559.1:0-4613 GCA_031421475.1 Gammaproteobacteria bacterium
CGGCTGCACTATACAACACGACAAACAATGCAAAAAGTTTGAAACGATAAGACATCAATGTTTTATCCATGAATTTTCTCTAGGTTAATGTGGAAAGAGTGCGGCAATATATATTAAATGCAGTGACTTAAATAGCTGGTGCGAGTCTAAACCCATTAAAAGATTGTGTTTGTGGTAGTTTTGACAGATCTTATTTTTCAACAGGTTGCTAAATTATCACCGCAACGTCGGTAAGCTAAATATGAACCTTCATGGGCTTGTCGATATGCAGCGTATGAATACAAGGAGCGCACCTATATGTGCGCCATTTTGTTCGGTTGTATGTCCATCATACCGTGCGTTCTGACGTCAAGGCGGACACGTAGGTCCACCCCTACAGATGTATCCTTCGCAGCTACGATTTTCCACATAGAGTAGGTGTGGCAATTTTTCTTGATGTCTTCTTCTGAAAATTTCTTGGTACGGCGGTTGACGAGATGGCCGAGGTTATGTGCATCAATGAAAAGAATTTCGAAGAAAACGATTTAAAAACGAAATGTACTGGTTTTAATAGGGGTTGAGCAAGGCATAGAACTGACGAATAGATTTTTTACATACCACCAGTCGATCAATCTGATATCAAACAACTATTGGCCCAGCGGATACAATAATGCGTTATTTTTTGTAACTCAATTTCCCGGCAATCTCTTCCCCCACATTCTGCAACATTTGAATCCATGCTTGTTGCGCTCGATCCTGATAATTTACCGTGTTGCCCTTGGTAAGCAACCGGTGAAAGGCTGAGTTGTTGGCAATCAGCTCTGGCGAATTAAGCCGCAGATTTTGTTTAACCGCCTCTTCGCGTACATCGGCAGGAACATTGGGATTGATTCGACTCACTGCATTACGCAAACGATCAATCAAAATCACATCTTCAAAACGTTCGCGCTCCGGCGTATCGCTGTCGGGTGCAATTGAGGGTGCATAGATATACTGATAACGGAGCCGTTCAAACAATTTAATGGCGAAGGTTTCAATTTCTGATTCGGTGATTTTAGTCACTGCCGCGTTGCTCTTGACGCAACATGGCATGGATAGATTCTTCAAGTGGTTGCAGGTGGTTATTGACGATAGCCAGTACCGTCAACGGATCAATATCACCGAGATAATTATGCACAAGAATATTGCGAAAACCGCTAATTTCACGCCAGGGAATATTGGGGAAGAGAGCCTTCTTGTCTTCAGGCAGCAATTGAGTTGCTTCGGAAAGCGTTTGCAAATTGCGCAAGGCTGCATCGTACAGCACGTCATCCTGCGTTAAATCACCGCGCGCCTGAATGCGCCGGATTTTTGCAATTACGTCGAGAATATGCAGCGCATAGGGTTGCCAGGGTTTACTCACAACTCCACCGCTTCTTTCATAACCTGCTCACGAATATGCCGATTCAGTTCATGTTCCGGTATCAACTCCACCTTGCGATGAAATAAATTCGCAAGCCCTTGCATCAACGGCAGGCGCTGGGTAAACAGATCATATCCACGGGGAAAATCCACCAAAAAATCCACATCACTATCCGGGCGCTCCTCGCCACGCGCAACCGAGCCAAACACACGGATACGCCGCGCGCCATACCGGCCAGCCAAAGCAGCAACAGCCTCTTTCTTGGCATGCAATTCATCTAACAACATAACTCCTACCTCCCCTGCCTTAAAAGATTACCGGCGTGCTGCCAACTGAGCGATCACTTGACGGGATCGCCCACCCCTGCCATCGCCTGCAATAAAATAAAAACATGATTGTATTAGGCTTTTCATACTTGAACAGGCTCATTTGATCCAGAAAAAAGATAGCATTTTTCTGGATAGATGCGAACAATCTTTCTGCATCATACCCACATCATAACGCTACCACTCGCTTCATCATCGCCTCATCCGCCATCCAGGTTTTCTTGCCGCCGTGCACACTCACCACCGGGTAATGACACAGCCAGCGCGTCACCGACAGCGGATTCAGCAGCATCACATTCTCCGCTTGCTCAACCCGGGCATCGAGCATGTACTTCATCTGGTTCAGGCTGCCCAGCACCGAACGGTCGGTACAAGTATCAAACTGCACCGCACCCAGTGCCAACTCCGCCCTGAGCACCTGAGTATCCGGTACACCCATATAAGCCAGCGACGCGGTAAACGCCTCCCGAAACCAGCGACCCAGTTCGGCAAAATGTTCTTTACGTAAGCCAGGCAAAAACACCGTATAGCGCGTGTCATCGTGACAAAACAACACCACATGATGACGATCAATGCTGTAAAGATGTGCGTGCCAGCTTCCCAGCGGGCTGGTTTCCGGCAAAGACCCGGTGGATACAGCGGGAAGTTTGGCGGTGAGTTTTTTGGTGCAGTGGAGAATCATGGTCGCCATATTGAATTAATTAAAGATTCTTTCGCAAAGTTAAACATGGTAAATATCCTCGTTCCATTTTTGTGGATTCGTCTGTATATATTCGGTAATTTTCAAATACGACAATTCTTCGCGAATGATGTGTTCGTAATAATTGCGTTGCCATAATTTTCCCGGAAATGCAGGCCAGCCAAACGATTTTACACCCCGAATATATTCATTCGACGTCATGGTTTTAAACCACCGCACCACATCCGGTAGGGGCGCACCTGTGTGTGCGCCATCCGGATCAGGGCGAACACATAGGTTCGCCCCTACAGATGCGTGCTCTCGATCTGGGTGAACACATAGATCAACCCCTGTATTGATTACGATGAAATGAACGTGATTGGGCATGCAAACAAATTCGCCGCAACGAATATCATGAAATTTATTTGCCAATTCCAGAAACCATTTTTGAATCATTTCTCCGGCAGCATTTAGTTGCATTTTCCCATTTACTATATCACCGAAAAAACACAAATGTTTCTGGGTACAAATAGTCACAAAATACATACCTGCCTGCGCGTAATTGTAATCGCGCAGGCGAATGGAACGCCGACGATGCAAATTATTGTTTCGATCCATAATCCATTCCCATCCGTAGGGGCGCACCTGCGTGTGCGCCCTTTGTTCGTTCGACGAAAACGATTTAAAAACGAAATGTACTGGTTTTAGTGGGGGTGAGCAAGGCATAGAGCTGACTAATAGATTTTTTACATACCCCAATCGATCAATCAGATATCAAACAACCATTGCCCCAGCGGATACAATAATGCGTTATTTTTTGTAACCCAGTTTCCCGGAAATCTCTTCCCCCGCATCCTGCAACATTGGAACCCACGTTTGTTGCCTGCGTTCAATCGGTGCCGATACCGATAAACCGCCCACCACTTTTCCGCTTTGCTCACGCAATAACACACCAATGCAACCCACACCGAGTTCCGCTTCTTCGTCATCCAGTGCGTAACCGCGCGCGGCGCTTTGCTGTACGTGGTCAATCAGCTGCAGGGGATTGGTAATAGTGTGGCGGGTAAACGCTTTTAATCCACTGCGCTGTGCATATTCCTGAATGAAAACTTCGCCAAGTTCTGCCAGCATGAGTTTGCCAACGGCGGTGACATGCAGCGGTGCGCGGCTGCCGATAACTTGCTCGACACGCATCATACGTTTGACGGTACTGCGTTCGACATACACCACTTCATCGCCTTCGCGCACGGTGAGGTTAATGGTGTCGCCCGTGGCGTCGCGTAATTGATCCATGATGTGGATGGCAACGCTTCTAATATCGATGTCGTGATTAATATGTGCCGCAAGTTGTGCCAGTTTGTGTCCGAGTCGATACAGGCCCTGCGTGTCTTTCTCGACATAACCATTAGCGGTGAGTGCGCCGAGTATGCGAAACGCGGTGGAGGTGTGCAGCCGGGTTTCAGCCGAGAGAATTTTGAGGCTGGCGGATTGCGGGTGGCTGGCGATGGCATCGATGAGAGCGGCGGCACGGTCAAGCACTTGAATATCGGACATGATGTTCTCGTATTGTGGGAACGATTGCGTATTGCGCGAATATACCAGAGACGATAGGGTACACACAAGCATGAAATGGCCGCCACTTCGGGCGTATCCTGATCATAATTTTACCCATATACCGCATTGCGGCAATTAGACACCCGTACAACGAGGACCACCATGAGCACATCCACCCCCGATTTTTGCAGCGGCATTCAATCCTACGGCGAAGCCTGGCCCAACTATGAGGTCATGGCCAGTGCAGCGGTGATCGCGCCGGGCCAGTCAGCGGTTGCGGCTATTGATGACAAGGCGGTATACCAAACCTTGCTGGGTGCGGATGCCTTGCGTTATGTCACGCTGCAAGTGTGTGGCTCCAAAGCCTCGGGACATCCCGGTGGTTTTGCGTCAAGTGTGGAAGTGCATGCTTCATTAATGATGCTGGGGCACACCAATATTGTTACGGAAGTGGGTCATCACGCACCGGGTTTTTATTCCAGCATGTTTCTCGATGGCTCATTAAAAGAAATGGGCATTCATAACATGACCGATTTCATGGCGCGCTTCCGCGAAAAACACGGTTTGCTCGGGCATTTATCCGGTGCTGTTCCCGGCATATTGGCGCCCGCGGGCCCGCTGGGTCAGGGCCAACATTTTGCTATGGCCGGTGCCTATTTGCATCGTAAAACAT
>JANOOU010000560.1:0-3523 GCA_031421475.1 Gammaproteobacteria bacterium
CAACCCGGTTTTTATATTTATGAAAGGTACACCGCAGTTTCCGCAGTGTGGTTTTTCCAGCCGTACTTCGCAGGCGCTGATGCAATGTGGCCATGAGTTTGGCTATTGTAATGTGCTGGCCGACCCGGAGATTTTCCAGAATTTGCCACGCTATGCCGATTGGCCGACCTTTCCCCAGGTGTATATCAAGGGTGAGTTGGTGGGCGGCTGTGATATCACCATGGAGCTGATGCAGAAGGGCGAATTGCAGAAAATGATTGATGCGGCATTAGCCAAGTAAGCGCATTCATTGATTTGAAAAAAGCCCGTCTGATGTATGTCAGG
The DNA here is from genome assembly GCA_031421475.1 of Gammaproteobacteria bacterium. Classification (GTDB taxonomy): domain Bacteria; phylum Pseudomonadota; class Gammaproteobacteria; order SZUA-229; family SZUA-229; genus JACPVK01. The sequence continues at coordinate 325 of JANOOU010000560.1, forward strand.
CGGGCTTTTTATTGGGTGCTTAGAACACTATTTGATTACGACCATTGGCTTTGGCCTGATACAACTTCTCGTCTGCACATTTAATGAGATTCAGCACAGAAGGCTGCTGCCCTTCGCCGCTGTAGAAACACACGCCGATGGACGTGGTGATGTTTAAATCGCCGACGCTGGTTTTAAAGGGCCGGGTATTGATGCTGGAAAGCAGACGTTCCAGTGAGTTGGGCTTGTAGTTCTCGGGATTGGTGTAATGCATGATGATGCCGAATTCTTCACCGCCCATGCGTGCCACCAGATCGGTAGGGCGTACGGTGCGGCGGATGCGGCGGGTAAGACCAATCAGGATTTCATCGCCCACATCATGACCATAGGTGTCGTTGACTGTTTTGAAGTGATCAATGTCGAGCATTACAAAACACACACCGCCATGACGCGATGTGGCATCCAGCAAGTGCTGTTCTAGTTGGCGGCTTAACAAGCGACGGTTGCCGGCGCCAGTGAGTGGATCCGTCAAGGCCATGTCTTCTAAATGGCGTATGGTTTCTTCCAGTTGTTTGGAGGTTTCGAGCAAGTCGTTTTGCAGGGAGGCAATACGCGCGGCGGCATTAACGCGGGCGGCTAGCTCATGCGGATTGGGTGGCTTGCAAATGTAGTCGTCAACGCCGCGGTTGAAGGCTTCTACCAGTGGCTCTATGCCTTCTTGCGCAGTAAATAAAATAATGGCGGTGTACTCGCCGCGTTCTTCATCACGTTGGCGCAGGGCGTCGGTTAGTTGCAGTCCATCCATTTCAGGCATGACCCAGTCAGCCAGTACCACGTCGGCATGCTTTTCTTCCAACATGTTCAGTGCCTGTTTGGCACTGGCGGCGACACGAATATTGATGAAGCCAGCTTTTTTCAGGGCTGCCTGCACGACTACGCGACTGAACTGCATATCATCAACAATGACGATTTCAATGTCCTTGTTATTGGATACGGGTTTGCCTGAACGATTTTTTTTGCTGCTGGTGTTGCCACTGGCGCCTGTTTTTGCAGAACTCATTTAGCCCATTACCTGTTATATAGATATGTTGCCGGTCACCGGGTATTTAACGTAGATATCAGCAAAAAGCAACCAATCTGTGATGATATGTTGCTTATTCGTCGTTGCCGGAGGTCCAGATCATGCCATTGGTTTTGCGCCAGCGGTTAACGATATTGCAGAATAACTCCGCTGTTTTGAGTGCATCGTAAGCACCGCTATGAGCGCTGTCGTTATCCCATTCAATGCCTGCTGCTTGTACGGCTCTGGCTAAAACGGTTTGGCCATACGCCAGACCAGCCAAAGAAACCGTATCGAATATGGAAAATGGGTGGAATGGATTACGGCTTAGCTTGCAGCGCTCGGCGGCCGCGTTGACGAAGTTCAGATCCATTATGGTGTTGTGACCCACCATAATCGCCCGTTTGCAGCCATTTTTTTTCATTGATGAGCGTATTACTTTGAATATATCGCTTAATGCATCCTGTTCTTTAACGGCAAAACGGAAGGGGTGCCAGGGGTCAATACCATTCACTTCCATCGATTTGGGATCCATGTTGGAGCCCTCAAACGGCAAAATATGTTTGGTCATTTGCTCGTCGATGTCGAGTATCCCGTTATCATCTATTTTCAAGGTGACAGCGGCGACTTCCAGCAAGGCATCTTTTCGGGCATTGAACCCACCGGTTTCTACGTCTATGACCACCGGCAAATAGCCACGAAAGCGGCGTGACATGGGGGGGACTTTTTCACTGGGGTTGCTCATTCGGGTGGTGTGGCCTGTAATCGGTTAAGTAATAGTACACGGCGTTGCACACTACGTGAGCGTGGCATCAACGTGCGAAAAAAATAAATTAATGTGTTCAGGTCTCTTTTGGAATAACACTGTTAATGCAATAGAGGTACACGAAGTGCCATGCAATCAGTATCGGACTCGGTCATACGCCGGAAAAAATCGATGAAAGAAATCGTTCAGATGTTGCTGGTAATCATGGTGGTATCCCAGCTGGCAACCTGTGCAAATATCCGTGACACAGCGGGCGCTATTCTACACGGCCAGGGTCTGCTGTGGAAAATTGAAAAAAAAGATCTGCCGCCCAGTTATATCTTCGGCACCATGCACGTGAGTGATGAGCGTGTTACGCAATTGCCGGCAGAGGTGGAGCAGGCGTTTATTCATTCCCGGCACTTTGTTATGGAAATGTTACTGACTCCTCGCGCCATGGATATTATAACGCAGGCCAGTTACTTTCAGGATGGGCACAGTCTCAAACAAGTGATGCAAGCAGAGGATTTTCAGCGTTTGTCGCGGTTGTTGCATGATCACTTTCAGTTACCGGAGCAGGTGTTTAATACCTTGCAGCCCTGGGCGGTATTGATATTGCTGAGTACCCAATCACAGGATGTGGTGAGCGATCAGGTGCTGGACAGGGTGTTGTATCAACGTGCAAAAACACGTGGTATGGCTATGTACGGACTGGAAACACCACAGCAGCAACTGGCCGTGATGGGTGGCCTGGCGATAGACGAACAAGTGTGGTTATTGAATCAGGCCGTAGCGCGGTTTCCGCAATTAGCGGCGAATCTGCAACGCATGACGACCCTGTATTTACAGCGTGATATGGCAGGCGTGATGACTTTGCAGCAACAGCAAATGGATGCTGAATCCGATATCGATGACCGATTTTTATATCGTTTGCTGGGTCAGCGTAATGATTTTATGGCTACGCAGATTGATGTGTTGTTGCAACAAGGGTCGCTCTTTATAGCCATCGGTGCCTTGCACCTACCCGGCGAGTCTGGCGTGTTGCATCTGCTGGAACGGCGAGGTTATACAATATCTGTTGTCTATTAGTTATGAACCATCGCAGTTTTACTCGGGCGTTCCAGGGTTTATTATCATCCAGGTTTCTTCCTCGCCAGCGTGTAAGGGGATGATACGCCCATCTCCCAGTGCAAAATCTTTGGGAACGGTCCAGGTTTTTTTCAGCAGCGTAATATTGTCTTTGTTACGCGCCAACCCATAAAAATCTGCGCCATAAAAACTGGCGAATGCTTCCAGTTTGTCGAGTGCGTTGTTTTCCTCAAATATTCGTGTGTACAGCTCTATGGCCAATGGCGCCGAAAAAATACCGGCGCAGCCACAGGCGGCTTCTTTTTTATGCTGTGCGTGTGGCGCAC
>JANOOU010000561.1:0-3178 GCA_031421475.1 Gammaproteobacteria bacterium
CATCAACGCATCCTTGCAGTTACCCTGAGTGAGATTCCCGCCAGAAGCATGCGGGAATGACAATAATTTTATTGGTTACACAAACGATTTCGCCCACATCGCACCCAGCCAGGCTGCAACAATACACAGCACAACATTCGCCAGCACATTGAGCATGGCCTTAAGGGTTAATCCCTGCTGCATCAACTCGAGTGTATCCCAAGAGAATGCCGAGAATGTTGTAAAGCCGCCGAGCACGCCCACCACAATGGCGAGCCGCCATTCCTGTGAAACATTAAATTTTTCGACCAGCAATATCGACAACAAACCGATCGCAAACGAACCGATTACATTAACCGCCAGTGTTCCCCAGGGCAGTGCACGGCCAAACCAGGTGTAAATACTGGAAGACAACACATAACGCAGGGATGAACCAATTGCACCGCCGGCCGCAACAAACAATATTTCTTTCATCCCGAATTAATCCTCAAGCTGCAATAATCGGTATCACTTTATCCGCCACTTTTTTGTAATTGGGCATTTCATGGAAATTGAGATAGCGATAAATATCAGAAGAAAACGTTTTAATATCTTTCATGTAAACCATGTATTCATCCATCGTGGGTATGTGGCCTAGAACACCGGCTACTGCACTCAATTCGGCCGACGCAAGAAACACGTTGGCATCTTTACCTAAACGATTCGGGAAATTGCGCGTCGATGTCGATATAACGGTGGCACCATCTTTCACACGTGCCTGATTTCCCATGCATAATGAACAACCCGGCATTTCAGTGCGCGCACCGGCTTTACCAAAAATACTGTAATAACCCTCTTCGGTTAGCTGATGCTGATCCATTTTAGTTGGCGGTGCAATCCAGATCGTGGTTGGCACGTTACTCACCTTTTCCAGCACTTTACCCGCTGCCCGGTAATGTCCAATATTGGTCATGCAAGAACCGATAAACACTTCGTCAATCCGGGTATTGGCGACAGCCGATAATGGCTTGATGTCATCTGGATCATTCGGGCAGGCCAGCAACGGTTCTTTAATTTCATTCAAATCAATTTCAATTATTTCGGCATACTCGGCATCAGCATCCGGCGCCAGCAGTGTTGGATTTTTTAACCAGGCTTGCATGGCTTCAATACGACGCTGCATGGTGCGCACATCGCCGTAACCATTGGCGATCATCCATTTCAGCAGTGTTACATTTGAATTCAGATATTCAATAATCGGTTCCTTGGCCAAATGCACGGTGCAACCGTTAGCCGAGCGTTCTGCCGAGGCATCGGATAATTCAAACGCCTGCTCCACTTTTAAATCGGGCAAGCCTTCAATCTCCAGTACACGGCCATTGAATACATTTTTCTTGCCTTTCTTTTCGACGGTGAGCAAACCTTTTTGAATCGCCACATACGGAATCGCGTTCACTAAATCGCGCAGTGTGATACCGGGCTGCATTGTTCCTTTAAAGCGAACGAGCACAGATTCCGGCATATCCAGTGGCATCACACCCAGTGCTGCGCTAAATGCCACCAAACCAGATCCGGCAGGGAAACTTATACCCATTGGAAAACGCGTATGTGAATCACCACCGGTGCCAACTGTGTCCGGCAAAATCATGCGATTGAGCCAGGAATGGATAATGCCGTCGCCGGGACGTAATGAAACACCTGAACGATTTTGAATAAATTCTGGTAGTTCATGTTGCAGTTTGATATCTACCGGTTTTGGATAGGCCGCAGTGTGACAAAAAGATTGCATCACCAGATCCGCAGAAAAACCCAGACACGCCAGTTCTTTTAATTCATCACGCGTCATGGCGCCGGTGGTATCTTGCGAACCGACAGTGGTCATGCGTGGCTCACAGTACGTGCCAGGGCGCACACCAACGACACCACAGGCGCGGCCCACAATTTTTTGTGCCAGCGTAAAACCTTTGCCGGTGTCTTTGGGTGTAACCGGACGTGTAAACACAATGGAAGGTTTCAAAACCAGATGTTGACGCGCACGATCCGTTAGAGCGCGTCCAATAATTAACGGAATACGGCCACCGGCGCGCACTTCATCGGCGATAGTGGTGGGACGTAATTCAAACTTGCATAATTCCTTGCCCGCTGCATTCAATATCACGCCGTCTTTGGCACGAATACGAATAACATCGCCCATGTTCAACTTGCTGACATCACATTCGATCGGTAATGCGCCGGAATCTTCTGCCGTATTAAAAAATATTGGCGCAATTTTACCACCCAGCACCACACCACCTCCGCGCTTGCCAGGTACAAACGGAATATCTTTACCCATATACCAGAGCACCGAATTAATAGCGGATTTGCGTGATGAGCCGGTACCGACCACATCACCGACATAGGCAATGGGATGACCTTTTTTCTTCAATTCCTCGATGGTTTGTAAAGGTCCCATGCCATTTTCTATGGGCATTTTACTAATCAACATCGACTTGGCGTGTAACGGAATATCCGGACGGCTCCAGGCTTCGGTTGCCGGCGACAAATCATCGGTATTGGTTTCACCCGGCACTTTATAAACGGTTACGGTGATTTCATCTGCCAGTGCCGCGCGTTTGGTAAACCAGTCGGCATCGGCCCAGGCTTGAACAACTTGCGCGGCATGTTTGTTGGTTTTTGCTTTTTCGGCGACATCGTGAAACGCATCGTAAATTAACAGCGTGGTAGACAGTGCTTTGGTGGCGGCGGGAGCGGTCACCGCATCATCCAGCAAATCAATCAATGGCTGAATGTTATAACCACCCAACATGGTGCCCAGCAACTCGGTGGCATATTCACGGCTGATCGCTGCGCATTTTGCTTTACCTTTAGCCACGTCAGCCAAAAATGCCGCTTTCACATAGGCCGCCTGATCCACACCAGGTGGTACACGGTGCACTAATAAATCGAGCAGTTCTTTTGCATCTTTATTCTGCTTTAATAACTCAACCAGCTCGGCAACCTGCTTGGCGTCCAGTGGCAACGGGGGTAATCCCTGGGTTGCCCGTTCTTCAACATGTTTGCGGTAGGCCTGTTGCATGGGAGTTCCTCATTAGATATTCTGATTTTTGATGACGAATTATAGATTCATCGTTGATCCAGTGCAGCCTTGAATGTGCAAAAAACGCCGCCGTTCCTCGGCAACCGCTCCTGCGTTGCTCTCGACAATTGCTCGGTCTTCGTT
>JANOOU010000562.1:0-2427 GCA_031421475.1 Gammaproteobacteria bacterium
AGGCGCGTAGCTCGTGATTGTCTATTTTTCCGCTGCGGTCTACCAGCGCGTATTGAAATATCCAGCCTGTACTCGATGCATCCGGCCCCAGCGTGGGGGTGACGCCCGGGGGTAATTGTGGCAGTGCTTGTGAAATGGATTCCAGCACACGCGAGCGTGCCCAATAGGGGTCGGTTCCATCGCGAAAAATAATGTAAATGAATGATTCACCAAACATGGAAAATCCGCGCACCGCGCGTGTGCCCGGCACCGACAACAGTGCGGTGGTGAGCGGGTAAGTGACCTGGTCTTCCACTTCCTGCGGCGGCTGACCCATATAAGGCGTTTTGACGATGACCTGTGTGTCAGACAAATCGGGTATCGCATCCAAGTTAACATTGAACGCGCTGACAATTCCGCTGATGGCGATGATGACACTGAGCAGCAGCACCAGCAGGCGATTGCGCAATGACCATTCGATTAAACGTACGATCATGCGGCGATGCTGTTTCGTGTTTTATTATTTTCGGTGCGTGACACTATGGACTCATTTCTTTTGATCATGGCGTTGTAAAACGTCGGCGATTGACGCCGCCGCATCGAGCAAGAATTGCCCGTTCACCGCAACTTGATCGCCTGCTTCCAGCCCCTCGCGTATTTCGATGCGATCATCGTTGGCTATACCTGTTTCAATTTTCTGTGGCATGAAATGGCCGTCACTCATGGCGCGCATCACGAAATCACCGCGTCCCGTGCGCATCACTGCACTCACGGGAATGCTCAATGCTTCATGCGGCGCACTGATCAGAGTGACATCGGCGTAGTCGCCCAATTGCTGCCCGGGCGCGATTTGAATGGGGATGCGTGCACGCAAGGTGCGTGCTTCTCCCTCGCTGATATTGCTTAAGCCTGTGAGTTTGGTTTGTATGCGTTTGCCATCGGCAAACTGCACCTCCAGCGTATCGCCTTCGTGCACGAAACTGGCTTGATCGGGATAGAACACAACCTCAAGCCACGCACGATTAGCGGCCACACACGTGAGGATGTCAGACATAGCCGATACCGACATACCGGATCGGGCGCTGACCTCACTTACGGTGCAAGCGTGTTGCGCACGGATGGTTACCGCGCCTGAAGCTCGACGTTGACTGGCAAGCTGAAGCAACATGGCGTCGCTGAAGCCAGCCAACTTAAGCCGACCCGTCAATCTCTCGCCATCACGCTCCATCGGTTGCGACATCGATTCGGTTAGGTCTTCGCTTTGACGCAACCCTTTTTCAATTTCTGCAAGACCTGCCGTATCCTGGCCATACGTACTTTCCAGCGTCTGTCGATTTCGAACGCGTATTTCTTCGGCACTCTTCAGTGTTTGACTACGACGTTTGAGATAATCGATGTAATCATTTTGAAGCTTCAGCAGTTCTTCCGAAAAAATATCATACAGCGGTGCGCCTGCGGCAATGCGTTGCCCAGGGTGCGTAGCGTATAGCTTCACCAACAAGCCATCTACAGTGGGAGTGATACGCTGCAAGGTGTTCACAGCGGCAGTGAGCGTGGCGTAGGTATGGATTTTTTGTGCCAACATACCGCGTTCTGCGGATGCCAGACGCACGCCGAATTTTTGCTGGGTCGCGGTGTCGACGTTAATCTGTGTGCCCGTTTCGTTTTGCCCAGTGGATACCAAATCCATGCCGCAAATCGGGCAAGAGCCCGCATGGTTCTGCACAATATGCGAGTGCATGGGGCATACATAAATCTGTTGGGTAGGCGCGGCGGCAGGCGGGGACGGGGCGGTATTGTTATTGTGCTGACCTAACCAGAAGCCAGCACCCAGAGTAATACCCAGGGTAATGCTGGCAAGCAATAAAATAAGAAAAATACGTTTCATATTAAACCGTTTTTTGTGCGTGCCAGTTAATCCCAAACAATCCCACGGCTCAATCCCACGGCTTTGGTGCAGTAAAAAATTAATCGCATGTCGATACGCTGTTCAAGATCAGATATTTTTTCTGTCAATTTTGCACATTTTGTTGGCACCAAGCAGCTGACGTATTAGTTACGCTAAAGCGGGTTAATGACCACCTATTGGTTCGCATGACCTACTCTAAGCAAATCATGCCGCCTGATTCTGGTGCGATGGTCGATAGGAGTCAACACATAACCCTGGTCGTTTGAACGATCCCTTTAATGCAATCGACACACTGAACGAGGTGGTGACGAAGGTGTGGCTGGGCAGATTGCGCCGAACTGAATCGCTGTTGCAAACAAACATGCCCGCGACAAAGGGTGCGATATAACCACCCGAAAAAATCCGCTGCAGGGTGTGCCCCATACGCACCCTCCAAAAAAAGGAAAGATGGATTAACCTCATGGCATTGGGTATAACCCGCTCTGCAACCATTAACAAATCCTTTACCAAGGCGTCTCCATCATGAATCGCATCTGCAT
>JANOOU010000563.1:0-2829 GCA_031421475.1 Gammaproteobacteria bacterium
GGTGGCTTGCCTATCAATCCATTCCCTCTATTCCAACACGCATGAGCGATCCACGTTTAAGCCAAACATTCATTCCAATGCAACAGGTGTTATCACATGCCAATCACTGGCGGGCATTTGGCTATATGTTTTTAATGGTGATGGGGGGCTTTACGGTGATTCCTTACATTACGCTCTACGCCACACTTAATTTGCAATACCCGGAAACCTTGTTACCGCTTTTATATTTATCAGGCGGTTTATTTACTTTCTTTACTACACAATGGTTTGGCCACCTCGCCGACAAACATGGCAAGGCAAAAGTATTTCGTATTATCGCCGTGCTCGCCATACTGCCAGTGCTGGCCATAACACATATCACCGCCCTGCCCTGGTGGGGCGTGTTGTGCATTACCACACCATTTTTTGTTTTTGTGAGCGGGCGCTTTGTACCGGGCATGGCCATTATTTCATCCGCCAGTGTGCCCCATTTGCGCGGCACTTTTATGAGCATAAACTCAGCGGTGCAATCAGCCGCTTCATCCGTTGCCTCACTGTTGGCCGGTTTTATTATTACGATTAACGCCCATGGATTCATCGAACATTACAATATCGTGGGTTATATTGCATGCGGCGCTATTCTTATCACTATCTGGATGGTGAATGATATAAAGGTCGCAACCCGTAAAAATACGGCGTGATAAAAACAGGCTGTGCCAGGAATTTATTTTTAATCCGTCGTTAATGATTAAAATACATCTATCCCACCCTGTTCTGATAACCTGACGATCCAGCTTTATACTTTTATTGAGTTGATCATGAGACGCCCACTAACACCACTACTCTTATTCTTGCTCATGCTGGCCAATACCATCACGCTGGCTGATACCCGCCTGTTGACAGAAAATATGGATCAAGAACGACAGGACGCTTTTGATGCAAAGCAGGGGCAATATCAACCTCGCACAAAACATCTGTGCAACGCTCTGCCCTGTTATACCAATCGATTAATACACGAAAATTCACCCTATTTGCTACAGCACGCCCACAATCCCATAGACTGGTTTGCCTGGGGAGAAGCCTCATTTGAAAAAGCTAAAAAAGAAAACAAACCCATATTCCTGTCTATCGGTTATGCCGCCTGCCACTGGTGTCATGTCATGGAAGAAGAAAGTTTTGACGACAGGGAAATCGCTACTTTATTAAATGAATATTTTGTAGCCATCAAAGTGGACCGCGAACAACGTCCCGACATTGATGAATTTTATGCCCATGCCGTCATGTACTTTCAGGGTATACAGGGTTGGCCCATGTCTGTGTTTCTCACGCCCGCTGGCCAGGCATTTTTCGGCGGGGGTTATTACACCCGTGAACAATTTAAAGAATTATTAATCAGCAAAAAAGATGAATGGCATAATCAGCAGGCGCATGTCATTAAAAAATCACAGCACGTTCTGGCGCAACTTCAGACAAACAGAAACGAGACCCTTCATGCAGCCAGTCTCGGCGGCAAAATACGCATGCAGGCAATTTCCGATATTTTATCCATGCAAGATACAGATTATGGCGGCTTTGGAGAGGCCAGCAAATTTCCGCGTGAACCCTGGTTGCTGTTATTGCTGGATGATAGTTTTAATAACCTGACATCAGAACATTCTTATACCGCCCTGACAAATACCTTAACCCACATCGCCAGAGGCGGCATACACGATCATCTGAGCGGCGGTTTTTTTCGTTATACCACCGACCAGTTTTGGAAAGTGCCGCATTTTGAAAAAATGCTTTACAGCCAGGCCTTGCTTTCCATTTTGTATCTACAAACCTCCATCATTCAACCCAATAATGAATATTTAACTGTTGCGGAACAAACCCTGAATTTCATGCTCCAGTCCATGCAGGCGCCTGATGGTGGATTTTATGCATCACTCGATGCAGACACAGCGGAAGGTGAAGGCCACTATTACATCTGGTATGAGGATCAATTCAAATCCGCATTAAACACCCGCAAAGTGAAAATTGCCGACCAATACTACAACATGGATAAACACGGTGAGATGAATGATGGAGGCAATATTTTGTATACAACATTATCACTGGAAGACTTTGCTGTATCAAACCACGTACCCCTTCAGACCATACGCAAGCAAATTGACATGATCAATAAGGAGCTTCTCGCCGTGCGTGCAAACAGAACACCGCCGGCACTGGATAAAAAAATCATTATGAGCTGGAACGGCATGGCTATTATTGCGCTGGTTAATGGCGCCCAGGTTTTAAATAAGCGCATCTACCTCGAGCGTGCGATACAGACCGCTGATTTTATCTGGAACAATATGCGGGATGATCAGGGTTTTTATCGCGTCCATATTCAAGGTGCCCGTGAGCAAACTGCACAACTGGAAGATTATGCCTGGTATTTGAGCGCACTCATAAAGCTCTATGACGCAGATGACAATATAAAATGGCTTGATCGTGCAGAATTAATTGCCACCCTCATGAAATCCGGTTTTGTGGATAAAAAAAATGGTGGTTTATTCCAGACTTCCGAAGCGGATAGGAATTTTCTTCCGCTACGCCCGAAATCTGCAATTGACAAAACCCTGCCCTCCGCCAATGCCATGGCCAGTCAGGGGCTCACCCGACTGGCCCGACGCACTGGTAAAAATGAATACAGGAATCTGGCCGAGAATATATTGTCAAGCTTCGCAGCCGAAACCCGAAGAAACCCGATCGCCTATTCCGGATTGCTGATTGCCAGCCAGGAATTCCACAATCAGGAAAACAACCTTCCGTTGTTTGCCGCAAGAGGAAATATTCGAGTTAATGCAAAAATGTCTGCGCTGACTGACA
>JANOOU010000564.1:0-12120 GCA_031421475.1 Gammaproteobacteria bacterium
GCGACTGCGAGTTTTTACTTCATTGCCATTCACCACACGTGTTTCAATTTTGTTTTCGATGAAAACAACGGCCATCGGCTTGTTGATATTTTCGCGCGTGATATCTGACATTTTCTTGGCGCCTTTTCCATCCAGTGTCACCGAAACCGCCGGCGTACCACTTTGTGGATCAAAGGTGGATGACGCATTATTGATTTGATCGCCGGTAACAATTACATCGCGTTTAAGCAATACTGCCCGGCCTTCGCGGGTGCGATACAAACGTGCGTTAAGCGGTATGCGTCCACTCAATTCCGCATCGCGCCAGCTTTCATCACTGCCCTCGGTTAAACGGAATTCCAGTGTTGCTGTGGCGCCCAGAATTTCCTTGGCACGGGTAGTATCTTGTACACCCGGTAATTGCACAACAATACGTGAATCACCCTGTTGCTGTATAACCGGTTCGGTTACACCCAGTTCATTAATACGATTACGCAAGGTAGTAACATTTTGCTGGATAGCAGAACGTTTTTCGTTACGTATAGCCACGTCAGTCAAGCGCACGGTTATGGCAAAAGCATTCTCGTCACTTACAAAATCCAGATCACGAAATTCGCTCTTGAATACATCAAGACCCTGCTGCATATTTTCAAGATCCGGAAATTTGGCTTGAATACCCTGGTTATCACGGGTAATTCCTTGATAACGTATTTTTTTATCGCGCAGGTAAGTACGCATATCCGATTCAATGACATCTTCCAGTTGTTTGATAGCGGTATCCATATCCACTTCCATTAAAAAATGCACACCACCTCGTAAGTCCAAACCCAAATACATGGGTGTTGCATGGATGGCACGCAACCAGGCGGGTGTTGCCGGTGTGAGGTTTAATGCAATGGTGTAATTACGATTACCGGCAAATAAATCCATGGCTTTGATTTTATCGATTGCCAGTAATTGATCATCGGCCGAAGCAAATCGCACCAATACCCGACCTTCAACAGTTTCAATGGATTTAAACGGGATCGCCTGTTTCTTAAGTTGTGATTCAAGATTGGCAATGGTCGCTTCATCTACCGCTGCGATACGATTTGAAACCAAAACAGAAGGATCTTCACCGTAGAGATTGGGGGCAGCATACAAACAGCCTACTATCAACACGACTGCCAGTAATATATATTTCCACAACGGGTATTGGTTAATCATGGTTATTCACTTTTATTAATCCAGGGAAATTCTGAATAACGCCATCCTGGCGTTCTCAGAGCACGAAAAATAAAAATGTGATTTTTATTCATGTTTATTTTTCATGGCTCCATTTTCACTCACTGTCATGATTGAAAATGGCGGCACATCCGGGTGCCGCAAGGAACCTCTGACGTATTCAGAGGTTCCCTAAATCCTTGATGGTGCCTTTAGGCATCAACGCCGTCACTGCATGTTTTTGCACATGGATGTTGACATCACGTGAAATTTCAACCGCGACGAAACTTTCACTAACCTGGGAGATCTTGCCGAGTATGCCGCCCTGGGTCACTACTTCATCCCCTTTTTGCAAAGCTTCAACCATAGATTTATGTTCTTTGGCGCGTTTGCCCTGGGGGCGGATCAGGATGAAATAAAACAACACGATCATGGCAACCAAAGGTAAAAAGCCCAGTAACGAATCAGTCTGTGATGTCGCTGCCGCCGCTGTGCCATCTGCCAGTGCATCGGATATAAAGAAACTCATACAACCCCCGTTATGTTTTATTCATTAAGTATGTGGTGGGCCTGGCACCCAAAATCGTGGCGCATTATGCCACGCTCTGCCGAGCATAGAAATCCTTGGCATACTCTTCAAAGCGCCCCTGCTCTATCGCTGCCCGAATTTCAGACATTAATTGCTGGTAGTAATACAGGTTATGCAAGGTGTTAAGCCTCGAACTGAGGATTTCCTGGCATTTGTCGAGATGGCGCAAATAGGCGCGACTGTAGTGGCGGCAGGTGTAACACCGGCAGGTTTCATCCAGCGGCCGGGTGTCGTTCTGATAGCGGGCATTACGAATTTTGAGTATGCCCTGTGAGGTATACAGAAAACCGGTGCGGGCATGGCGGGTGGGTATAACGCAATCGAACATATCTATACCCCGCCTTACCGATTCAATAATATCGGTCGGCGTGCCCACGCCCATTAGGTATCGCGGTTTGTTTTGTGGCAAATGGGGCGTGGTCGCTTCCAGCACATGGTTACGCTCCTCCACCGGCTCACCCACGGATAAACCACCGATGGCATAACCATCAAAACCAATAGCCACCAGACCTTCTGCTGAAATTTTACGCAGGCCCGCATACATGCCACCCTGCACAATGCCAAACAGGGCCGATGGGTTATCTGCATGCGCCTGTTTGCTGCGTGCCGCCCAGCGCAGCGACATGGCCATGGATGCCTCAGCCTGCTCCAGCGTTGCCGGGTAAGGTGTGCATTCATCAAATATCATGACAATATCCGAGCCCAGCTCGCGCTGTACCTGCATGGATTTTTCCGGCGTGAGCATGACTTTTGCGCCATCAATCGGTGAATTAAAACTCACACCGTCTTCCGTAATTTTGCGTAGCTTGGCTAATGAGAAAACCTGAAAGCCGCCCGAGTCGGTTAATATCGGTTTTTGCCAGTGCATAAAATCATGCAAATCGCCGTGCAATTTAATAATGTCCGTACCGGGCCGTAACATTAAATGAAAGGTGTTGCCCAAAATAATTTGCGTACCCAGGTCTTCCAGCTCTTCTGGCGTCATGGCTTTTACGCTGCCATACGTGCCTACCGGCATGAACGCCGGTGTTTCAATCTTGCCGCGCGGGAACGTGATACAACCGCGACGCGGCCCGTTATCACCCTTAAATAAATTAAATTTCATAAATCAAATTTCATGACAGACACAATGGGGTATTGGTGATATTCATATTTAAAAGAACTTTACAGACGGCAGCAGTAAGTTGTTTTAGGTCGTCATCATTCATTATAAAAGCGGGCATTAAATAAACCAGTTTGCCAAAGGGTCTTACCCAAACACCGGCTTCGACCAGTGCGGGCTGGATAGTTCGCATAGCAACCGGATATTTCATTTCAACCACGCCGATCGCACCCAATATCCGCACGTCTTCCACATGCGGCAAATTTTTACAAGGTGCAAGTCCGTTAATCAATCCACGCTCAATACGTTGTATATTTTGCTGCCAGTTTGATTGCAACAATAAATCAATGCTGGCATGCGCCGCCGCACACGCCAAAGGATTGGCCATAAACGTCGGCCCATGCATCAACACACCGGGCTCGCCTTGATTAATCACATCTGCAATGTCGCGCGTAGTCAGGGTAGCGGCCAATGTCATGTAGCCACCGGTCAAGGCTTTACCAAGACACAGGATATCCGCTGTTATGCCTGCATGTTCACTAGCGAACAACTTGCCAGTGCGGCCAAATCCGGTGGCGATTTCGTCGAGTATCAACAACACCTTGTATTCATCGCACAGCTCTCGTACACGCGATAAATAATCGGCTGCATAAAAACGCATGCCGCCAGCACCCTGTACAATCGGCTCCAGTATCACCGCCGCAATTTCATTTTTATGTTCGTGCAGTATCTGTATAAAACTAATTAAATCTTGATCGCTACATTGTTCACCAAATTTACAAACCGGTGTTTCAGCAAAAAATTGTTTTGGCAAAACATGGCTAAATAGGCTGTGCATGCCATTAACCGGATCACAAACAGACATGGCAGCCAAGGTGTCACCGTGGTAGCCGCCTCTAATCGTTAAAAAATGCTGTTTGGTAACCTGCCCTTTTGCATGCCAGTATTGAATGGCCATTTTCATGGCCACTTCTACTGCCACCGAACCGGAATCGGAAAAGAACACACATTGCAGTGCCTCGGGTGTCATTGAAACCAGTTTTTCTGCGAGTTTGATCGCCGGTTCGTGGGTCAGCCCGCCAAACATCACATGTGACATTTTATGCAATTGATCAGTTATGGCTTTATTAATATCCGGATGGTTATAACCATGAATCACACACCACCAGGATGCCATACCGTCAATAAGCTCACAGCCATCCTGCAAACGTATACGCACACCCTGTGCAGAATCCACAACGTACATCGGCATGTCAGTGCCCATGGCGCTGTAGGGATGCCAGATATGGTTGCGATCGGTGCCTAGCCAGTTGGTCATAAACGCTCACGCTCAATAAACATGGCATCGCCATAACTAAAGAAACGATATTCTTTAGCAACAGCATGGCGATAGGCAGACATTATATTATCGTAACCGCCCAGGGCACTGACTAACATTAATAATGTGGATTGCGGTAAATGAAAATTGGTAATCAATGCATCAATCACTTTAAATTGATAACCGGGATAAATAAATATTTTTGTATCGCCGGATTGCGCTTTTATTTCGCCCGTCTGTGCAGCCGATTCCAGGCAACGTACCGAGGTGGTGCCCACGGCAATCACGCGCCCGCCATGTTGGCGGGTGGTGCTAATTTGTTTAACAACAGAGTCATCCAGTGAATAATATTCAGCGTGCATCACATGTTCACTCACATCGCTTACACGTACTGGTTGAAAGGTGCCGGCACCCACATGCAAGGTAATAAATGCCGTGGTCACGCCTTTTTTCTGGAGTGCGCTTATTAAAGCCTCATCAAAATGCAAACCCGCGGTGGGTGCGGCCACCGCGCCCGGATGTTTGGCATACACGGTTTGATAACGTTGCTGATCAGAGTTTTCATCTTCACGTGTTATATAGGGTGGTAACGGCATGTGGCCGAATTGTTCCAGCAATGCAATTACATCTTGTTCATGTAAAAATTCCAGTTCAAACAAATCACCCTGACGTGCCAGCATCCTGGCCTGTAAGCCGGATTCAAGCAATAACACGGTGCCGGGTTTGGGTGACTTACTGGCACGAACCTGCGCCAGTACTCGATGCTGATCTAGCACCCGCTCAACCAGTACCTCAATTTTTCCACCACTTGCTTTGTGTCCATGCAAACGTGCAGGTATCACTTTGGTGTTATTAAACACCAGCAGATCACCCGGGTTTATCAGTTTGAGTATGTCGGGGAATTGTCCGTCCACTAACTGCTTGCCGTTTACCTGTAATAAACGACTGGCTGAGCGTTCTGGCAATGGATATTGCGCAATCAAATCAGCCGGCAATGAAAAATCGAAATCAGCTGTTTTCATGTTTTGTCGTTACACGACCAAAAAATAATAAAAAAATTATCAGCCCTGCCCAGCTTAATCCACCGACCATGTATTTTGTTTGCACGGTTGTTTGTACACCAAATGACCAATACGATTCTATTAATGCCGCCATCACAAAAAATACCATGGCGTTTAATAGCAGCACCAGCGATTGCGCAAAACGCAATCCGAATTCATGTCGGCGTACGGGATCGAAAATCAATACCAGAGACAAGCCCCATTTCGACCCCGCCACCGCCGCCATAATCGTTGCCGTTATTTCAAATGCGCTATGGGCCAAAATGCTCGACCACGTTACATCGCCGTAACCCATCAAGCTTAAATAACCCAACATCAAACCCAACGAAAACCCGATATAAGCCAGAAAAATAAAGGAACCGGCACCCACTAAAATACCCAACAAAAATAACTGAATGCCGACCCAGCTATTGTTCATCACATAAAAAATAAAATGCTCGGTAGTCGAGCGCTGTTCAATCAGCAATGCTTGCCAGTGAGGATGGAACATGCGCATAAATTCAGCAATTTGTTGCGCATTGTAAATGAGATTGACAGACTCGACATGGAGCTGCGCCAGAATGAACGCCAATATGAAGAACAGGGTAAATACGCCAGCTGCCAGCCAAAACAGGTGGCTGTCACGACGTAGCGCTGCGGGTACATTGAGAAACAATAAATGAAGCATGATGGGAGTGAGTCTCGCACTACTGCAAGCACTAGCAGCTTGTTGCATAACTACTGTGCTTGCCAATCCTGCGTTAAAAATGGCGGAAAAATGCTCATGTACTCCGTGTACACTCCGCTTTTTCCGCCATTTTTGCCTTGTCTTGGCTGCGCTCGCTACGTTTTTCAACAAGCTGCTAGATGGTGCCCGGGGCCGGAATCGAACCGGCACGGTCGTTACCAACCGAGGGATTTTAAGTCCCTTGCGTCTACCTATTTCGCCACCCGGGCTATGTGATGCATGTTATTAAAGTGGAGGCGGAACCCGGAATCGAACCGAGGTAGGCGGATTTGCAGTCCGCAGCATGACCACTCTGCCATCCCGCCAAAATAAAAAACCCCGGTGGGCCGAGGCTTTATTTATAGAACCGGCCAGATCGAAAATTCGGCTGCCGGGTGTAACAATCTGGAGCGGGAAAAGAGACTCGAACTCTCGACCCTAACCTTGGCAAGGTTATGCTCTACCAACTGAGCTATTCCCGCAAAACAGGGCGCCATTTTAGCGATCCCGACCAGTGTGTCAAGCTGATTTTATTACGGTCTTTTAACTTCCCAGCAAATCGGACTAGAGATTTTACACACTATATTCAGTGTCACTGTTTACACCGCATCACTTTGCCAGCGTACAGCGCGTTGATAGCCGGCATGGGATTTCAGTAATTCATCGTGGTGCCCCACGGTAATCCCGCCATCGTCGTTAAAATACACCACCCGATCCGCCGAGCGTATCGATGAATAGCGGTGCGCGATTATCAAAGTGGTGCGTTTCTGGCGCAACTGGTCAATGGCCTCGACCAGGCGTTGCTCGGTATCGCTGTCGAGCGCAGACGATACTTCATCCAGAATCAGAATCGGTGCAGCACGCAAAAAGGCTTGCGCAATGGACAATCGCTGACGTTGGCCAGCCGAGAGATCGACTCCCCGTGCGCCAATTACGGTGTCCAGGCCATCACGCAGTTCTGCGACAGTCTCCCAAATCTGGGCTGCGCGGCAGGCTTCAACCATGTTTGTTTCTGTTGCATCGGAACGGGCAATCAGCAAGTTGGCGCGTATTGAGTCATTCACCAAAAACGGTTCCTGCCACACCACCGCCACCTGACTGCGCAAGGATGCCAGGGTTACATCACGTAAAGACTGCCCGTCAATATGGATAGAACCGTCTTGCGGGTCATAAAACCGCATCAATAACTTGGCCAGTGTTGATTTTCCCACACCGCTGCTACCCACCAGTGCCACGGTCTCACCTGGGCGTATCACCAGATTCAATCCATTAAAAACCGGCTTGCCCTGGGGATAACTGAACTGAAGATTGCTGCACACAATTTCACCCCGGGTGATGATCAGAGGCTGTGCGTCTCGCGTTTCGACAACATCTGCACTGCTCTCAAAAACCTCAATAAGCCGTTGCGCCGCCGCGGCATCACCCTGGCATTGAAACGGCAGATAGGTCAGACCACGTACCGGCACAGATAGATAACCCAGGTAAAGCAAAAAACTCACAAGCTTGCCAACAGTCAGCGTGCCCTGGCTAATGTTGGTGATGCCAATAAAGGTAATGGCAATACCGCTTAAGTAAATCAGAATGGAAAAGCTGGCATCAAAAGCTGCCGTTAATCTTTTGTCACGTACCCCCCAGTACAGAAAACGGGTGAGAATTTTTTGATGCATACGGCCCATCAGTGCTTCAGCACCAAATGAACTGACGCCACGCAAGTTGCTGAGCGTATCTTCTTCAAAGGACAGCAACTCACCATTTTTGTGATAAAAGTGCTGTGAAATTTGTCGCTGACGCGCAGAGAAAAAATATTGGTGCAAAAGGAACAGCGGTGTAAACAATAATGCAAACAACGCAAGATATATATCCATCCAGAACAACATTGCCACATAAAAAATCAGCGTCAATAAATGCGAAACCATGAACAATGGAACATCGACAAAAAGTTCCTGCACCTTGCCGACGTCGGTGCTTAAGCGGGCGAGTATATCGCCTTTGTTAAAACGTCCCGTACCTGCATAAGAAAGTGCCAGCAATTGATTGAGCAACGCATTGCGCAGCCGCCTGGCAAAACGCAGCCCCAGCCACCCCAGAAAAAAAGCTGCGCCGAAGTGACACGATTGATTTAATAGAATGACGCCGGCAAACAGCAAAAGCAGCTGGCGTAACGCAGAAAATTGCCCTGCTTGCAACAAATCGAAAGGTAAACCCAGCAACCAGATCATGGCGGTGTTTGTAACGGCTATGCCTAAAACAATCATGCAGGCCAGTAACAACAACCAGCGATCAGCGTGTGCGTATTGAAAGAGCCGTATATAAATGGGCCATAACGCTCGTGGGGAGGAGTAGGTTGACCCGGTCATGTTTAATGTGGAGAAGTTTCTTAACGAGTTTACGCTTGACGTGGAGCTGCGTTTTCAAACAAAGAAAAAAAGCGGAAATCTGTAAAAACTGATTCCCGCTTTTCGGTTGTTGCGTCAACAATCAGAAGGATTGTTGACACGATTTTGTAATTGAGTGTAAGTGTTAAGTGTGCGTGTGCGTGGAATTACATTCCACCGCCGCCGCCGCCGCCGCCACCACCGCCACCGCCTCTACCGCCGCCCATGCCACCCATAAGACCTCCAAATAAAATAAATTAAATAAAAGATACTACGTGTTATCTCAACGAGCTTTGTTTAGCGGGTTAAGATGGGTTAGCGTTTTAGCACCGATTTGTACATTGAGCAAGCACTAATGCAAAAACGTGCCTGGTATTTTTTGACCTGTTGTCCATGTGTAACAATCATCACATAGTGCATGGCGTAATTTTTTAACTGCGCAGGATATAATTACATTATATTATTATAATGATCAGGTAAAAATTCTGTCTCGCCGAGCACAAACATTCTGTAAAGCACTTGCACACTGAGTACCGTCATCAACGTCCACTCCAAACGCATAACCTGATAATACTCGTTCATAGTTGCCAATGATTGTTGGTAACCGGCAAGTTGCTGATAGAGCTCATTGACCGCAGTGTGGGAAAAAACTCCAGATTGCCGCAATGCCTGTTCCGATAGATAAAGCGCAAGCTCGGCATAACGTTCAGGCGTAAAAAACCATTCGCGTATGGGCGTGTAAAATCCGCGCTTTTTATATTGCGTGGATAATTCTGGCAGCTGCGGCAGCATTAGTTTTTTCAGGATATATTTTTCATCCATATCGTTGAGTTTTAATGATGGCGGTATTTGTGCCGCCAGCTCCACTAAAAGATGATCCATGAATGGAACGCGCGCTTCCACACTGTGGGCCATGCTCAATCGATCACTTTTCCACAATATCCAGTTGGGCAAACGGGTTTTGCTTTCCAGATAAAGTGATTGATTCAAGGGATGGCGCCCCTGAATACGAGGTTTGATTTGCGCTATTAAATTATCCATCTGATCCGGGCCGCGACAAGCGTGCTCAAATTCAGGTGTAAACAAACCATCCGTCATGCCGCGCATGATCTGCCAGAAATCATACCACGCAGGATAAAATCCAAAACGCGCTATGACTTGTTGTTGCTGCTCTGTGGTGTGTAATTGCGCCAGCAACTGCATCTGGTCGTGTGAAAAATATTCAGTGTATTGGTTTAAATACAAGTCGCGCCGCTCTGCATCGCTGTGTTGTTGCTCGTTGGACCAGGTACGCATGCGATCCTGACGAAAGCAGTCATAACCGGCGAGTATTTCATCCGCTCCATCTCCGGTATACACCACTTTATAGTGTTGATCACGCACCAGAGTGGATAACATAAAATGCGGAATATCCACCGCCATGCGCTGAGGTTGCTCCAGATGGTAAAGACACTGTACCAGTTCAGTGAGATAACCCTGTGCTCGTTCGTCATCAATGGTGAGCTCGGCGTTATCCACTGCAAGATGGGCTGCAATGGCACGGTATTGCTCCGACTCGTCATGCTCCGGGTTGGTAAAATGAATGGAAAAACTTTGCACCGGATCAGGGAAATGCTGCGTCAATAAATACGTGGTCACGGAAGAATCTATACCACCTGATAAATAAGAGCCGATGGGCACATCGCCAATGGTATGACTGGCCGCGGCATCATCGAGTGCCTGGCGAAGCCGGTGTTGCCATGCGTCCTCATCACTATTTTCGTTTGCCGTGTCGAGTGGAAAATCCAGATCCCAGTAACAATGAATATCCGGCTTGCCACCGGGCATGAGACTCAGATGATGTCCGGGTGGCAATTCAACGACACCCTCAAATAAAGTATGCGGTGTAATGCCAAATTGATAAGTGAAATAATTCGCCACGGATTGAGCACACAAACGCGCTGGCACCAGGCCGGAGGCAAACAGTGCCTTGCACTCTGATGCGGACACCAGATTTGCACCGTCCCAATGATAAAACAGCGGTTTAATTCCAAGCCGGTCACGCGCCAGGAAAAGTACGCCAGTCTCGGCATCATGCACGGCAAAACTGAACATGCCGCGCAATCGTTCCACACAAACGGCTCCAAGCCGCTGGTACAAATACAGAATGACTTCTGTATCACTGTGCGTATTAAAAACCACACCCTTGTTTTCCAGCTCGGCGCGTAATGTTTGGTAGTTGTAGATTTCGCCGTTAAAAATAATAGCCAGTTTGCCATCGCGGGTGATCATAGGTTGCGCACCGTCAGTGACATCCACAATACTCAGGCGACGATGCCCCAGTGCAACATTGCCTCGAATCAGAGTTCCTTGCCCATCCGGACCCCGATGCCGCAAGGCATGATTCATGGCGTCAATACGGGTTTGGGCAGGTATCTGCCCAGTACTGTGATAAATGATCGAGATTCCGCACATGACTGTCTATTGTCTCGGGCCAGGGATGTCAGATTGCAGCTGATAACGGCTGCTCGATGGCAGCGCTGGATACGGATATAAAGCGTACCGATGATAATGTTTACGCTTTTCATTGCTGCAACGATTGTTATTGTTGATCCATGACATTATATTGTTGAGCCTGTACAGGTTGATTTTGTAACACGGTTGCATCAGTCGTTTCCTTAGTTGTGCATAAGCACGTCGGGTTTATTCTCTGCAGCCCCTACCGCGTCGAACCTGAGTATATGTAGGCGCTACCGGCATTGTTTCGTGGAGCCGATACAACAATTTCAGTCAAACCATCCCCATTGACATCGGGCAGCACCTGCTCCACGCAGTTTGGCAATTCGTTGCCAGTTGTACCAGAATAGGCATAAGCAGCACCCTCGGTATAACCGCCGACAACAAAGCGGTATACCATCACCAACATCAGGTTACGGCTTCAGTGATACTATAACCTGATAGAACTCAATATTAACTGTCGATTTTTGTATAACGTTTATTTGTAATAAAAAAGGCAACACACATGTTCAATATATTTTATGTATTTATTACACTCTTTATTACAGTAACCATATCGGGGTGTGCGTCCAACGTGATTGTGGATTTTGACAAGTCGGTTAATTTTGCTGCAATCCAGTCCTATACCTTACTTCCAAAATCGACAAAGTCAACGGAGGACACGCGCCTGGACAGCCCGCTGGTTGATAAACGCATCATCCACGCCATTGATCAGAACATGCTTGCCAAAGGTATCAGCAAAAAAGAATCGGGGGCAGATTTACAGATTACATATCGTATCGATTTAAAACAGGAAATCGCCAGCAATGGTTCCGGGGTATCCATGATGTTTGGTCTGGGCGGATCGAGAAGTGGATTGGGACTTGGCTACAGCGTGCCATCGTCTGATGTTAAATCACACGACCTGGGCGTGTTAACAATTGATTTTATGTCCGGTAAAACCAACCAGTTGGTGTGGCGTGGCAGCAGCAGTCGCCGACTTTACGATGCCCGCACACCCGAGTCGAGTGAAAAGCTGATTAACAGCATCGTTAAGGAAATTCTCGACGCCTATCCGCCAAGGTAACAATGGGATATTTTTCCTTTTCCTGGCATGAAGCACAATGTACAAGGGTGAAAAACTAAACAGCATTACCCACCTAATTGGCGCCGTTTTAGCACTGATCGGCTTCGGCGCTCTATTAACAATTAGCTTCCAGGCACATGACTGGCTGCTCATTATCAGCTTTACGATTTTTGGTTTCACATTAATCCTGCTGTACACCATGTCCACCTTGTATCACAGCTTTCA
>JANOOU010000565.1:0-2606 GCA_031421475.1 Gammaproteobacteria bacterium
TGCACGATCTACGTCAAAACAGGTCATTTGATGGTGGGCAAGACAGGCATGATTTAAACGCGTCGGACAGACATTCTGTACGTTGCCCCTGGGGGGTAGTTTGGGGTGTGGGGTATCAAAATTCGGCGCAGGGTTAATCCCCAACAAAGCACTGTCTGTAAACGTCCGTTAAGCGCGATCAGGCTGGTTGCTCGGTAGCGCAGCCAGCCAGAGTCTTTAACTGTGCGGGCCTGCCCCAGAATCATTGGACGCAATTGCGATTCGCTGTGGCACCATATTTTCATCAAGCAGGCGTTCAATGCGCGCGAACACTTCGTAGCGTGAGAACGGTTTTTTCATGAAGTCATCTGCGCCAGTTCTGCTACCGAAGAACAGTTCCGTTGCCTGTTCGTTGCCGCTGATCATGACGATTGGGATGTGTGCGGTGAGCGGGTCTTTGCGCAGGGTGCGAAGCGCAGCGAATCCGTTGGCACCGGGCAAGATGATGTCGAGAAATATCAGGTCGGGGGTTTCTGCCCGGGCGAGGGCGATTCCGGCTTCGGCATCCAAAGCTTCGTAGGTAATAAAGCCAGCGGATTGCAATATTTTCTTGAGCGCAAAAATGATAGTGGGCGAATCATCAATGATCAGCGCACGGGTTTCATCGCGCGCATTCACGCGTTTGTTGTGCCGACGCTCATCTAGGACGCGCGGTTTGGAACTCGTATCGGCTTTAGGTTCTGGAACGGCGTTTTCAAAGGTAAAAATTGATCGAATCTTGCTCAGTATCCCCACAATTAACTCCTGTTTTAATTATTCCCAAGCTTAACCCGTACTCAGCTATTAACAAGCGGTATAAGTCGTACTGTTCCTGTCTTGCTCATGGGAAGGCGTTGAACCAGACCATTTGCATGTAAATGGCGAAGCTAGAAATTGATGGCGTTGTGCTAATCCATTGATCTGACTGGCAGAAATGATGGAGCTGAAGTTGGGGTGGGTTTGCATCAAGTGCTAGAGGTGATTCTTGTGGCGGGTGGCGAGAAATCTGCGGCCGTATGGTAGTGGCCGCTACCGGAAGGTCGGATTTCAGTCTTTCCTTCCGGCTTGGATGAGTACGGACTATTTTCTGACGCAGGCTTCACCTTGTAAAGTGAGTAGGTTCAGATTGTTTCCGGGGCAAAAGCTGATGGTCCCGCTGGCGGTGACATTCATTTTGCTGTCGCGAAAAATGCCCGCACCCTTCTCTATATCGTTGATTGATTCCACCATATTGAACGAACAGGGTGTGCCCGTTTCATCAACGTTCTGAATTCCAGTAATTTGCGCGTGGTCATTGCGGGTGACGAGCATGTCGCGCATGTCGAACAAGGCCGTGTGTTTCAGGATGGTGCTTCCGGCTTGTAAATCAGCAGACACGACATTTCCGATCAGTGCGCCACAGTCGTTGAAGACTTCACGTCCGTTCGAGGATCGGATCATGGTGACGCAGATTTGGCCGACCTGTTTGGTGGACGACACATTTATAGTGGTCACATTTCCGCTTATTTTTACGTGGTGCAGGCCTGCGTCACACTGCAGCGCAGCGATTGATTGCAGTGGGAAAAGGAAAATACAGACCAGGGTCATGACAGTACGTTTCAACATCATATTGCACTCCTCGTTTTGGTTAATCGTTATGTTGCAAGGTGAGCGAAATTCCGTAATAACTTGAATTTCGCCGGTAAAGTTATCACAAGTGACTGATCCGAAACGTGTTTAGTTAGGTTTGAGTGTTTGTGGGCATTAGGAATGGCAAGATGCGCCAGTGAAAAAATAATTTAGAAAAACCAAAGGTAATTCACGTGGCGTACTTAAAAGAAGGGCAGTCAAGGCGCTGCCTTCTGCATTTCAACTACATGCATTGCACGTATCGGTATTGCATATCCGCACCCGGACACCCGGTGGGACTGACTTTGGTAGCGGGAATCCGAGAAGTTTTTCACCGGTGATGTTAAGGCGAAGACGCTCGCAGCGCTGTCCTCATTAAGTGACAGGGAATTGCTTGTCTTTACAGGAGGTTGCTTGCCCATGCCTTTTTCTGTGTCGCCCCGAGACGACGAAAGGAAGCGCGTGCATGGGGGTTATTGATTGCAAGTTGTTGAATCTAATGGATATTAATATCTGGCACGGCAACTGCAATAGAGGGGTGGCTTGCTGAAAAACAAGTCAACTATCCAACCCTCTATTCATCATAAGGAGTCTTGCAATGAAGCAAAAATTTCAACCGCTGCGCAGCCAGGTATTGGCGTTGATCATGGGCACTGTGGCCGGTGTTGGTTTTGCCACAATCGTTACAGCCGCAGACATGGATGCTGGCGTCAAAGCTGGGGGCGTAGTACCCGATGCTGCGCAGTACGGAGGGGTTGCGGATGGGCACATGAGCCCATCCGGTCGCGAAGAGGGTAACGCGCAGTGGAAAAGTAGGGCGACCCGAGGGTTGGATCGAGCCGGGGAACGCATGAGTCCGGACGTTGCTGATCCGGAAGCGGTAACAGGTGATACCGGCAAGGCCACCGCGAAGCGCAAGCAACCGAGTATGCAATAACCCATTGCCCCCCGCTTCTACTTGGTGGTTAGCGCCAACAATG
>JANOOU010000566.1:0-3960 GCA_031421475.1 Gammaproteobacteria bacterium
CCTGACCATTGCTGATGGTGCAGGTTTCGGCGTTGCCATTTTCATGTATCCATAAAATACCATGCAAAGAAATTGAGTGCTGCCCGGCATTCTTGCAATGCGTGTTGATTCTATTGGATCAAATATAAATTTATACACCTAAAAATTTTACATCTGTTCGTCGCGTATTACGCCACCGGATAAGTCAACGTTGTCCAGTGTGATTTGATCAAAGCGTTGCATTTGACCACCGTATTTTCCGATAAAAATTTCTGCATCTTTTTGTAAGGTAAAGCTGGCAATGGTCGGTCCCATGGAGCCATGGCGTTGGCTGCCCAAAACATAAAACGCCTGTTTCGCATCAATCCAGTTGCCACGCGGTTCCTCCCAGTTGGTTTTGCCCATGTCTTGTGTAAAGATGCCGGTGATGCGTTTTTGTTGCTCAGGTTGTAGATAAATAGAAAACATTTCGACGGTGTCGCAAAACAAATCGGTTTCGCCATTGGCGTAATGTATTTGTGCCTTGGGGCCGGGAAAGTCGAGCAGGCTCATGCCGTCGAGTGAACAGGAATCACCGGCGCTGAGTTCATGCGGTGTTACCGTTGCAGATTGTTTATTGCAACTGATTGCTGCTGTGACCAGTATGAATGGCAGCAAAAAATAGTGCAGTGATTGGGTTTTCATTTGAATCTCCATAAGGCAATCAATAAAGGTGTGATGATCCAGCCGGTCATCATTGAGCTGAGTAGCCAGGGGTTGGACAGGCTGGCCGGGAAAATGGTGGCGAGGCCGTACAATGTTTTAATATCATTCATGCTGAAAATATTCAGCAGGCGAAAAATATCAGCCGGATTGAGCAATAACATTAACGGCAATAATTGTTCACCAAACTCACCACCGGATAACACCAGTATACCGAGCAGGGCGAGATCAAATACCAGCACAAACAAAAACCATACCGCAATCGCAGCACCGCTGGCGCGGGCACGGTCTCTGGCTATCACTGACACCATCACTGCCAGGCTAAGAAACACCATGCCCAGCAACACGGCGCTCAACATGAATCCGGTATAGTGATACAGCGCTGACATATCGAAGTGCCATAACAGTAATAGTCCGGCGCTACCGAATCCGGCAAGCGTTGCCACAATAAATGCAGCCGATAAACCCAAAAATTTTCCAAGCAGCAGTTCCAGTCGCGTGATGGGCAGCGATAACAATAAATCCAGTGAACCGCGTTCACGTTCGCCGACAATCGCGTCGTAACCCAGCATCAGTGCAATCAACGGAATTAAATAAATCACCAGGCTGACCAGGCTGGCAATGGTGACTTCAATGCTGCCGGGGCCCACCGCGCCTTGCTGTGCAGTGCCGAAATAACTGATGGCTAATGCAAACAACGTGAAAATAATCGCCACGGCAATGACCCAGCGATTACGGATGCGATCGCGGAATTCTTTGGCGGCGAGTATGCGGATTTGTTTGATTTCGATGCGTGCCATGAATTTATCCCGCATAGCCTAAAAAAATATCTTCCAGTGTTGGCTCATGCACCACAATATCTTCAATGCCAGATTGTGTTGTCAGACGCCGTAGCAATTCCATTTTCCAGCGGCGCTGAATATGGATTTCGGCGTTATGGCCGTTAATGATTTTGAATTCTGTGGGGATGTCTTGCAAGATCTCATCCAGATAAGGTGGTTGGTGACAGCGCAATTGAATGATGAGCGGCAAATCAACGGATTCGCGCAATGATTGCACCGTGCCCAATGCCTGCAATTTTCCATTCCGCATCACGGCAAGACGTTGTACGCGCTGCTGGATTTCCGACAAAATATGCGACGTAATAATTACCGTGACACCTTGTTGATTAAGTGTGTGCAATATTTTATAAAACTCGCGAATGGCTTCAGGATCAAGGCCATTGGTAGGTTCATCCAAAAACAAAAAGCGCGGCTTGCCCAGTAGCGCTTGCGCAAATCCCAAACGTTGGCGCATGCCTTTTGAATAAACACTCACCAAACGATCAGCGGCGTGGCTCAAACCCACTTGCTCTAGCAATGGCATGGCTTCCTTCGCCGTGCAGCCTTTTAATGCGGCAATAAATTGCAAGGTTTCCAGCCCGCTGAGGTTGTCGTAGAACACGACGTTTTCCGGCAAATAACCGATGCTGCGGCGCAGTTCGCGAAATGCATCGCCCTGCAACGGCGTGTTGTTGATGCGGATTTCGCCAGCCGATACCGGAATCAATCCCAGTAACATTTTGAACAGAGTGCTTTTGCCGGCGCCGTTGTGGCCGATCAGGCCTAAGGTTTCACCTTGTTCAACAGCAAAAGAAATATTGTCCACCGCAAGCACTTCGCCAAAATTGCGACTGACCTGATTGATTTCGATTACGGGCGTGCTCATATCAGCTAACCTTTATTAAAAAGAAAACGCAAATTAACGCAAATTAACGCAAATAACAGCGAATGATTGATAAAGATATATTGGCGTTTATTCGCGTTCTCTTTTCGGTTTTTTTCACGGGTATGATCCGCTCCAGCAGAAATGGTATCAGTATTCAAGCCAGTGACTCCATTGCGAATTAAACGGTTGCATGCGCGGTTGCTGGTCAACAATGCTGGTGCTGCGCAGCAGCGGAAATTGTGCCGAGACCAGGCGCAGGGTTTGCACTGCCGGGCTGTTCATTAATAATTTGGCGGCCGGATATTTCCAGGTTAAATGATCGACCAGATCATTGGCTTCGTAGGCAACATCACCCACGCCATCGCCGTTGCGATCCCAACCAACATAATTGCTCCAGTAATTACCGGTTTTTTTGCCCCAGATTTCATCGCGGCTGGCGACATATTTAATTTGCTGGCGATTGTTAATTAAATCATTGCTATCCACTTCGTTGCGATACGAGCCTGCCCACAGATGTACACCGGTGCGATTGTTGATAATCAGGTTATTGCGCAGAATATTGTACTCGGCATCGTAAATAAAAAACCCTCGGCCATTATCGGCTACGACATTATTTTCGATTAAGGAATCCTGAATCGTGCGCAGCATAATGCCGTGATCGGAATTGCCCCAGGCACGATTGTTGCGCACAGTCTGGCGGCGCACTTCCATCAGTGCCAGCCCACCACGGTTGTGATAGGACTCGTTGTTTTCCCATAAATTATCGTGCGAGTTCATGTAATGTGTGCCGTAGCGCAGATGATGCATGCGATTGTCACGAAACACCGCGTTGTGGGAAAGATCGACGTAAATGCCGTCGCGCGCAAAGCTGATGTGATTACCGATCACCTGCGCATGACGGCTGTTGTAAAGCTGGATGCCATTGCCGCGTTGTGCCGAAGCCAGATCACGCATGCCGGTGATGTTGTTGTTAATCACCTGAATATTTGCACATTTTTCAATCCATAATCCGAACAGGGTGTAGTTGATGGTGTTGTCGCGGATGATGACGCGATCTGAACCGGGTTGCAGATAAATACCGGCATGTTGCGCGGTGAGATTATTGCCGCTGTTGCGGATGATGAAGCCTTCAATGATGACATCCGGTGAACGAATACGGATGACATCACTGACGAGCTTTCCATCCAGCGTTGGCCGGTTGATGCCCTTGAGATGTAGTGGTTTATCAATGATCAGTTGTGACGGGTAGTGACCGCGCTCAACGGTCACAGTATCGCCGCTGCGAGCTTGCGCAATCACGGCTGCCAGATCATCGCCCGGCTGCACATTGAATTCCGCTGCCAGTGCGGCGGGAAGCCAAAATGTGAAAAATATTCCAGGCCAGATTTTCATTAACGCCTTTTGTAGGAGCGGGCCATGCCCGCGTCCATACGAATCAAAAGCTCGAGTCCGCAAATGCGCCGCTTCTGCGCATCCCGCGCTTGCGGCATTCGTACATCCATGTGCATCACGCAAATGAACGCAAATAAAAAAATATTAAAATATTCGCGTTCATTCTGCTTTTATTTGCGT
>JANOOU010000567.1:0-3421 GCA_031421475.1 Gammaproteobacteria bacterium
ATTCCTATATGTACCTTTGGTGGTTTAAAAGCCCGAGGCCATCCAGTAGGCGCCACCGGCGTATATCAAATGGCTGAAGCATTTCTCCAGGTAACAGGAAGAGCCAAGGAAAATCAGGTGATGAACGCAAATATTGGTTTGATACAAAATTTCTCAGGTACAGCAACAGTGGCTTTCACCAATATCATTGAATCTTATTAATTATGGTTCTGTTGAAACTGTATTAAGGAACAACAGTGCTCAATAATTTCTAACACTGCTTTAAGTTGTAGGCGCATTACCCAATCAAGTGGGTAACGCATTCGGTATAGCGCTTCTTGGGTAAAGATCTAACTCGCCAAGATGAAAATAAATAGCGTTACGAAAACGTTCACGATTACGAAATCCGCAGGCCATGGCTTTCACCTTTTGTATCTTCGCATTGATGCTCTCTGCAATACCCTTGTTGGCTTTCAAAACAATGGCGTTGATGATACCGTACAAATGCTGCCGAATGGTTTTGGCTGTTTTTTGGCAGAGTGCAATCAAGCGCTGTAATCCTCGCCAACGTTTTCGATCCATATTGTCGGGATTGGTGAGCCCGTCATATTGACTACTCTTCATAATGTCGCAACCTTACAGCTTGTAAATGACGATGTTCGGTGCGACGTACTTTATCAAGCGCTTCGCCTAAGTAATTCGCCACATGAAATTTATCGAATGCAATCTTATTGAGCGCATCCGGAACCTGCGCTACAGTCGCACTGATGTAAGCCAGCCACCTATCCATCTGAGAATATCCAAGTTGTATAAGTTCATGCATTATCTGACACAGTGTAAAATTGATTCAGACTAAATCTAACAGTTATACAGCGAGTAAATTATCAATATCCACTGGCAGAAAGATATATTGACGGTCGTATGGCTAGCTTCAAGCCTGCTAACTGTTAGGTATCCTTGATACGTGTTGTTAACTTTGTCAGGTCAGATATAAATTCATACATTTAAGTTTGATAGGCCATGTATGTTGCAGTTCAAACGTGTTCAGACATTCTTATTTTCAGCAACGGACAGCATTCCCTAATCAGCTCAACAAATCCAACCCACTACAGCTATAACCTGTTTCCGTAGTCCGCTCCTTGATATTAGAATATCTGAATTTTTTCCGGGCATGATTGGATATTTTTGAATTCTTTCCCAAGTAAATTCCGTGCTTTTTCATTTGCGTCGCGATTATTCTTGATGTCAATTGTCGCCAACGCGCAAATCTCGCTCGTTGTTACCAGATTAACCACCAGATACTCGCGCATCTTGAAAGGTTCATCATCTGTACCCCAGGACAATCTGAAAATCAGATATTTGGGCACATTATTGTGCAAATGCCATTCTATGGCCTTGCCTTCTTTAATGGGTTTTTCATTGCTGACAACTGTGAAATCGCTGGTTGCTGTCTGCGCACCCTGCTTCAATATAATGTTGAAAAATTGTGGGTCCTGTTTGCTGATACTGACTTTATAATCACCTAAATCCGGGCAAGCCTGTTCTGAATAGGCGGCATTGTCATTCTTGATGGTTTCTTTGCAGTCTTTTAGAAAGGTATAACGAATGTCAGCCGTGGTTGAATCGGTTTTTTTAACGGCAGTACTTTTTACGGGTGATGTGGTTTCGCTTTGACTTGGTATCGAGAAAAAAGCCAATATTATGATCATAACTGGCAATATTATGCTGAGGAAACTCTGATTAAGTCGTGTAGGATGCCAAAACTGAACTTTGGGCGTAGCGCATCCACCAGAGTTATCGGCGGATGCGCTGCACCCAAAGTCGAGTTTTGGCGCCCTACGTTCATAATTTTTTGACTTAATCAGAGGTTCCCTAAGTATTTTTTTCATAAAATTCTATTCTCGTTCAAGCTTGTTTGCCTGGCATGTCAAAACCGGCAAGGGTGAAATGCATACCGTCCTGGCGTGAGTAATATCCGCCCCAGCCAAATCCTGCATCGGTAAAACATTTGACAAATGGTTTTGTCAGTTTGGGTACTACGCCAAGCCCATTTTCAGTCATGTTAAGGTCAATCGCCAAGGCCCAGGAGTGCGCCGACCACCGGGTGGTGCCGCGGGTTGCACGAATACTGTGAGAACCACCATATTCTTTCAGTTCGGATATTAGATTGTTGTCCAACAGGTTTGTAAATGCTTTCTGTAAAAAACTGTGCATGGAAACATTGCACCACATGGTGGAGACTTTTCGTTTTTTGGGATCGTATACATTAATCCAGTTATAGTCTTTATGTGATGTAACGTTTTGTGGAATAGTAAAAGGTCTAAGATATTTAGCTTGCTCAGCCCAGGTTTTATTACTCGATATGGTGCCGTAAACCTGTCCGACTGCTTCACGGGTTTTTAATTGCCTTGGATCTGTATTGGCGTTGGCAAAAGCCGTGAGATTGGGTTGTTTGGGTGCGGCTGTCGTTGTAGAAGGTGAGTTATTGATAGGATTTTTAGGTGTGTAAACAAGTGCAGTTGTTATGATCGCTGCAAACGGCAACTTCACAGCCGTGTTATTGGCATTATCATACTGTTGTAGTTTGCGTATAGTTACGCCACCCGCATCCATTCGAGAATCAGGTGAGGCAAGCCCTACAACATTGCTTTGAAAGATGTTAATAGCGTTAATGGTTTGGCTACCACAAACACCATCTTCACGCAGCTTTTTAAAATAGCTAACAGATTGCCTGCCAACATATTTATTCAATAACCGTTGCACGACTTTGACATCTACCGGGTAATTCATACCGCCTCTGCCAACACTGTTCGTAATCATAATGGTTCCTTTCAATAAATACTCAAGTTATACAAGATCGATCGCATTAAGCCCGCTTACCAAGTATAGTCGTACAGCATAGTGCATGACGATAATACAGTGATTCTGGTAGGTATTTTATGTGATTTTTTATAGGCTGTCACTAGGATAACGGATTGGTCACAAGGTATCTGGCTGATCGCATCCAGTTTTCACCGCTCTTTTTTGTATTTTTTATTATAGTGGTAATTAAATTAATAGCGAACGAGCTAATAGTTAATGCCGGAAGCTGCTTCTCGTAAATCCGCACATATCAGCCCGCACGCGCAGCGTAATCTGACACATCTGCGGTATATTACGCGCACCAACCTGCAAAATATGAAGAAAGCATGTAAAAACAAGAGATATCATAATGACACGCCAATTGACAGCACACTCCGCCCCCCATCAAACCACCTGCGAAATCTGCGACAACACCATCCATCATCCTGATACCTTGTTAATTGCCGATCCGGCCTATCCGGTTTGTCGTTCATTTGAATGTAGAAATCTGCTGCGTCAAAAATCGTCCATGACACCTGCTTTGTTCAAAACACAAATCGAATTTAAACGAAAACTAAACGCTGAACGCCTGGCGCGCGAG
>JANOOU010000568.1:0-7893 GCA_031421475.1 Gammaproteobacteria bacterium
ATTCTCGGTATCCATATCAATACCGTGCGGGCCATCACCAACAGCAACTTCGCCGATAACTGCATTGGTATCACCATTTAAAATCACCAGCGAATCCGAACCTCTGTTTACGGCATAAACAAGATTATTTTCGTCGTCAACAAGAACAGTATGCGTCTGCACGCCGGTTGCTGTTTCAATCAACTTCGTAGCACTCAAGGCATCAAACATCGTGATGGTGCCTGCGGGCACATCGCTCACATATAAACGCTGGGTTTTGCTGTTTATACCCGGGAAATGCGGATTACCGTCTGCGCTAAAGGTGTTCATCACTTGGTATTGCGGTGGAGTGGATGCGTAAGTGTCGCTGCCCACAGCATTTAACGACGCAAGAGCAAACAGTGAGGTTGCCAGCGTTGTTAGTATTATTTTTTTAAACGACTTAGCCTTTCGCGAATGGATACATTCACTTGATTCAATTTGATTACTCATATCGATCTCCTCGGTTAGTTTATTCAAGGCATGATTACCTTCACATAATTCAGTGCCATATGCTGTAGCTTGCGAAACTACTTCCATTAGAATAAAGAATATTTACTGCACCCAGATCAAGCGAGGTAGTTATATCATGAACAAATCATATCGAATGAGAACCTTCTATGACAAACCTCACAAATACCAATATATAACCCTCGCCATTTCAGCCAGAGGCCAGAGGCCAGATACGAGTGGCACGGTGACAAGTCATTCAGTATTTAGGGGGCTCTGAATAATTCCATCCTGGAATTTTCAAATGATATGGATCGCCCACCTTTCAGACACTCACGCATTGAAGGGGAGCCAATAAAAATAGTGCTAATGTTTTTAAATTTTATATTGTTGCTAATACCCACAGCATCAGCAGTTGAAAAAAATGTATTAAGCTGGCAGAGGAGTTACTGGCCCTTAAAGCCCCAGGGTGATTGCTTTAGCCATTCATCCAGTTTGTCTGGTGGAATCGGGCGGCTCATGCTGTAGCCCTGGGCCGAGTCACATCCCAGCATTTTTAGTTCATCCCAAACATCCGTGCTCTCCACGCCTTCCGCCACCACACTTAAACCGAGGTTGTGACCTAAGCCTATCAGTGAGCGAACGATGACGGCGTCATTTTTATTGGTGTTCATATCCATGACAAATGATTTATCGATTTTAATTTTTGCCACCATTAATTTTTTCAAATACGCCATGGACGAGTAACCGGTGCCAAAATCATCAATTGCCAGTTGTACACCCATGTGATTTAACTTGGTGATAGCTTCTATAGCAATGGCGGGTTCTTTCATGATGGCGGTTTCTGTTATTTCCAGTTCCAGCCACTCAGGCGCGGCCCCGGTGTCCTTAAGAGCTTGTGCAACGACCCCGGGGAATATCGGGTCTTGCAAACTCGCTGCAGAAATATTCACTGCGACAGTTAATGGCATGTTTGCGCTATGCCAGATGCAACACTGACTCAAAGCGGCGCGCATAACCCACTCCGTCAACGGCTTGATTAAACTGGTACGCTCTGCCAGCGGAATGAAATCATCAGGAAACATCAGGCCATGTTTTGGGTGTTGCCAACGCACCAGGGCTTCCAGGCCACTGATTTTTCCGCTGTTGAAATCGATTTTAGGTTGATAATAAAGCACCAATTCGTCGTGTGCGATGGCGTGACGCAACTCACTCTGCATCGCCAACCGGTCCACGCTATAACGGTCCGCTTCCGCATCATAACAGGCATAACCACTTTTGCTGCGCTTGGCTGCGTACATGGCGACATCGGCACGCTGTAA
Source organism: Gammaproteobacteria bacterium (assembly GCA_031421475.1). GTDB lineage: Bacteria > Pseudomonadota > Gammaproteobacteria > SZUA-229 > SZUA-229 > JACPVK01. Next base: position 1,791 of record JANOOU010000568.1, read on the forward strand.
TAATATTCCGGCTTCCTCACCCTGTTCGGGGTACAGAACAATACCAAGACTGGCGCCTATATCGAGATTACGCCCTTCCAGATTGATCGGTGTCTGTACCGCCTTCAATATTTTCTGCGCCGCCAGTATCGCGCTGGCTTTATCAGCAACGCCAGGCAACACCATGGCAAACTCGTCGCCGCCCAAACGTGCCACGGTGTCAGATTCGCGCAAGGCACTGCGCACGCGCGCGGCCACTGCCTGCAATACCAGGTCGCCGCTATGATGACCCATGGTGTCGTTGATCTCCTTAAAACGATCCAGATCCATCATCATCAGCGCCACCGATTTACGCTCGCGTTTGGCAACGCTAATGGCCTGCTGTAAACGCTCATATAACAGGGTGCGGTTGGGAATATCTGTCAGGGCATCATGCAAGGCCTGATGTGTCAGTTCTTCATTGGCAATGGCCAGTTCCCGCGTACGGGCATCAACCCGCCATTCCAGTTCCTGATTCAGCTTTAAAACGGTTTCTTCCGCCTGCTTGCGCTCTTCATAAAGCGCGTGCAATTTTTCTGACATGTCGTTAATAACACTAATTAATTCGCCAAATTCGCGGCTGCCGGTTTGGGTCACGCGTGCGCTAAAATCACCGGCTCCGATGCGTTGAACGGTTGCGGAAAGTACATGTAACGGGCGCAAGCCAATGCCCATCAACAACCACAACAATCCTGACAACATAATAATTTCGGCCAGCGCTACCCAGGCATCGCGTTGCGCCTCGCCCCAAACACGCTCGATGATGGCATTGGGAGATATCAGGGTGATGATTTGTCCGTACTCAACACCGCCTATATTGATAGGCTCGATGCTGGGTTCGACGGAAAGATTCAGGCGGGCAACAAACCAGATGGGTACATCAGCCCTGATTCTTTTCGAATCGGGTTTTAGATCGATGATGGCTACACGACGATCATCCAACACGGCCAGTCGGTGAAAGTTTTGCTCTGAAAACAACAGCTCGACCGTACTTTGAACTGTGGCCAGGTCATTGGTGAGCAGCGGGTTGACCAGGCTGTTGGCCAGGTTTTTACCCACCCATGCGCCCTGCACCTGTTGGGTGCGGCGCACCGTATCACGGGTATCCTCAACCAACAGAGCAATCTGCGCCGCCGTATGCACTGCAATAACAAGCGTGACCGCCAGAAATAAACGCAGGCGCAAACTCATAACACCACTCAGAGCTTCTCTTGATAAAGGCGCCGTGTGGCATTGTAATCGGCATCGTTTACAGGCAAGAACCCGGGGATTTTTAATCGCGTCAACAGCGCCTGACCTTCAATGTCCTTGCTCATTTCAAGCAATGCTTGCTGTACCGCCACGACATCGGCCTGACTCACACGCGGATGCGCCAATACCGGAATATTCGGCCAGGCAGCGGATTCATACAGCACGCGAAACGTCCCCTTGCCTTCGGCCTGGAAACGCCCGGCAAACAATTTATTGAGGCTGGCAGCTTCGGCACGTCCGGTGGTTAATTGCACCGCCGCGCCTTGCTGGCTGGCGCCGAACACGGGCTGAATTTCCACCTTGGCATTATTCAGCGCCTGGCGCGTAACCTTGTAAGCGATGAAAGCATCTTTAGAAGGGAAGGCAACGGTTTTTCCGCTTAACTCCTTGAGCTCCTTAAAGGGCGAATCGGCTAACACCACAATTTGTCCGATCAGAGGCTCACCACCCCACTGCACCAGCGGTTGGTAATTCGCCTGGCTGTAGTCGGGCTCAAAGTGATGATTGCTGTAAAGAAAATCAAACTCACCGCGGGCGGTCATGGCATCGGTTTCCTGCACCGTCGAGCCCATTTTAAATTTGAAGCTGAGGCCGGTTTTGGCCTGCAAATGCAGCAGAATCGGGTTCCACAAGGCCGCCGTTTCCGCTGCTGGCTGTTGATTAAGTATGCCAAAAGAATACGGCTCGGCAGCCTGGGACGGCAGCGACATAACCATTCCGCAGAGCAAACCCAATAGCAACGGATGCACACAACCTGATGTGAATGGATGACCGGACATTTCTTTCTCCACTTTGTTATGGGATGGCCGTAAGCATAGTGCAGATATGGCAAGGTGTCAGAATCGAAAGCCCCGCGCCTTATCACTCACCGGGGTATTTTGGGACACTGATTCAATGCCGTTAAAGCTCATAAAACCGGTGAAAATTATCGCGACAGGATGATATTTTTTATCTGCTGCGAATCCATTTTTTTCAGATCATTTATTGAGCGACTCGTTAACAAAAAAACGTCATGTCGAGATCGCATTGCGTCTTATCGCAATAATGTGCTCAATATATTGATCGCCCCATTGCTGCAACACTTTTAATACGGGCACCAGGGTTAAACCAAACTCGGTGAGCGAGTATTCCACTTTAGGTGGTACTTCGGGGTATACCTTGCGTACAACAATTTGATCGGCTTCCAGTTCACGTAACTGCCTGGTTAACATACGTTGGCTAACGACAGGCATTAATCGCATTAACTCATTAAAACGCTTGGTGCCTCCCAGTAGATGAAACAAAATCACGCCCTTCCACTTGCCGCCGACAATCTCCAGGCACGCCTCTACCGGGCAGCCAAAATTACAATCGTAAGACACATGCCTCATAGTCACTCCGTGATGGTATACAAATGGATACTACGGCACAAAAATGTGCACTCTTATAATTAAGATACCCATGATATACGCTTCAATCTCAAACTTGCACTTACAAACAAAAGATCTCACTGAATTAAGAGGACACATTATGAAAGCTGTAGCTTATCGTGCATCACTACCGATTGCGGAAACCTTGTCACTCATCGATATCGAATTACCGGATCCACAGGTTTCCGGTCATGACCTGTTAGTACAGGTAAAAGCCGTATCCGTTAACCCGGTCGATTGTAAATTCAGAATGCGAACACCACCGCCGCCGGGAGAGGCTAATGTTTTGGGCTGGGATGCCAGCGGCGTGGTGCAGGCAGTTGGCTCCGAGGTGATATTGTTCAAGCCGGGCGATGAAGTCTGGTATGCAGGTTCCATCATCCGGCCCGGCACCAATTCAGAACTGCATCTAGTTGACGAGCGCATCGTCGGCCACAAACCCAAATCATTGTCACACGCACAAGCAGCGGCCATGCCTTTAACCAGCATCACCGCCTGGGAATTATTATTCGATCGTTTAGGTGTGTTACCCGGTAAAAGTTATGGCGAACAATCATTATTAATTATTGGTGCTGCTGGCGGTGTGGGCTCAATATTAATCCAACTTGCGCGTCGCTTAACCAATATGACCGTCATTGCTACGGCATCACGCGCGGAATCCATGGAATGGGTGCATACACTGGGTGCTCATCACGTAATAGATCACAGCAAACCGCTGGCAGAGGAGCTGCGCAAAACGGGCTTAGCGAACGTCACTCACGTTGCCAGTCTTACAAAAACAGATAAACACTACGCAGACATTGTTGAAATACTCGCTCCACAAGGAAAACTGGCGCTGATTGATGACCCGGATTTTTCAGTTATTAATATTGGCCTGCTAAAACGCAAAAGTATTTCTTTGCACTGGGAACTGATGTTCACCCGCTCATTATTCGGCACACCCGACATGCAGGCTCAACACACTTTATTATGTGAAATGGCGAATCTGGTGGATGCCGGTTTAATACGCACAACATTGAGTGAACACCTGGGCATGATCAACGCCGACAACCTCAAGCGCGCCCATGCACGTATCGAAAGCGGAAAAACCCAAGGCAAAATTGTGCTGGAGGGTTTTTAATGATGATGATCCATATTTTATATTCAAATCAGGCTGACGCACATTTTGATATGTATTATTACATGCTGTCAAAAACTATAACGCAACTCGGCCAATGCACCCCGATTTTCTTTCAGGTTGCCAAATTGTGTACCCGATACACCGTGATATAACTCGGCACCAACAGTTCCTTTCCAGTGATCACTGAAAGCGTAAGTCAGTAGTGGACGAGTAAAACTGTCATGGCGAGTAGTATTGACCACAACAAATATTTCTGCTTCCAGTGTGTCATTAAACCATTTATTGCTAACACGAAAGCTGATGCCATGACTGATACGATCTTGCTGGCCATCGACGATTGCGTTTTGAATCGCGATGCTGCGCGCTACATAATCAGTGATATCTTTCGCATTGTGAAAACGACGTACCTGTCGTTGAAAAAACTGTAGGTTAACATTTAGATTCTCAAAAAATGTTCTATCTATTCCCAGTATCCAAAATAAATATGGATTCTTGATTCCTGGATCCTGGCCTGCATCATCAATAGTATCGACATAAACCAGCTCGCCACGAAACCCGAAGCGGCCAAAATTGCGAGCAAAGTCTGCGCCAAACACATTTATTTTGTCATAGTGCAACTCCAGTATCGGCCCCAACACATCAACACCGGTCACACGCATGTCAGGTAATAAACTGAATCCATGAAAATAACTAAGGGAAGCATCAAAACCTTCACCACGCTGATCGAACTTCAAACCGAGTTCACTGTTAGACAAGCTGCGAGCAATAGCTTGTCGCTTCAAACTGGCATCAGCTGGAAACGGAATTTTGGAAGGCTCAAAAAAAGGCGTCATAAAAATACTGAGTGTGCGCTCTGATGATAAATAACCATCAAATTTTAGCGCCGTGGTGCCAAAGCGCTGGTCATCTTCAAACGGCAGCATTACCATAAAATTGCGCGGCGTGAGATTGTCGGTGGGATTAATGCCGTCGGCACGCCCCCAGGCAATAATTTGTTTACCGATACGCAGATCAGATGTTTCAAAATGTGCTGTCACGTAGCCTTCCAGCAACTCACTTTCGGTATGACCTCCGTCACCTGGCGATGGATTGGTAACTCGCGCCTCCACCTTGCCATTGATCGTTTCAGTTAAATCCGGCAAGGCTTTAAACTGTGCGGTGGCGCCAAAAAAATCCGTGTTGTCGTCCCGATTTTTTGATGATTGATAATAATTCATACGCAGAGTGCCGCTGATGTGCTGCGATTGCAAATACTGTGTCAATACATTGGGTGCAACATCGGCTGGCTCCGCCACTGCCATGCCATTACTCAGAACAGCAGCAACCATCATCACCGCAAGTTTCATTCGCGCTCAATATACCGTGTCGTAAAGCGATCATCCGGCGCCTCGACGCCGGACTCGACTTTGTCAAAACTGAGCAGGGTTTTGTGTTCTGTCTGATGATTGTCCATCTCACGAGACAGTGCAAACCAACGTGCTGTTTCGGGCTCAACCAGCTGGTGTTTTGTAATACGTTGGGTTTTTAACAATCGCCCTGTAACATCGTAATATTCCACTTTTGATTCAATAAAATTATCGGCTCTCACCCAGGTTATTTTTTTACTGTAACCACTGTTTGATTTGGTGATCTCATTGATTGGGATGGACTCCACCACATAACAGGAATGCTCGTCAACAATTTCGAATCGCAACAAAGTGTGTCGATATTGATCGACTTTTGGCAACGAAATATCACCGTATGAAAAATATGAACCCATGAAACTGTCTTTTTTATTGTTAGCCACCAACCTGCGACTCTTTTTTAATGCAGGCAGATAAAGCCACAAATCATCCTCCGCGTCACTGTGTTCCACTTGCAAAAATCCGGTGCCTTTAATATCGGCAGGCGAACTGAATTTCACCAAAAACCGGGAGTCTATGCCGTTGGCCTGCAACTTGAGCAGTGTGGAGTTTTTTCGTTCCCGTATCTGGCCTTTGTCATTAATCAACACCATGGTGGCGTCTGTCTTAAGCGTTTTTATTTTGGAGGCAAAGAAATTTTTTTCCATAATGTCGCGCCCGGTTAATTCACTGCTGCTGGCAACAAAAGCCAGAAGACTACACAATACAGCCACGGCAATCCTATACCCATTCAAGGCCGGTTTCATTTCACACCGCCCGGCACAATGGCAGCCGTGTTCGCGAAATATATCTCAGGTTGATCACCAAAAATAAATCGCGGCTTGAATATCATCATTAAGGCACGCAGAAAAAATAATGCAAACAAGGCGCTGATGACCATGGTTGCCGTTACCATGTTCGAG
>JANOOU010000569.1:0-2646 GCA_031421475.1 Gammaproteobacteria bacterium
GTGGTGATAAAAACCAACTAGAAGCGATGGATGAACTAGTAAAGCAATTTTCCGATGTAGATCCGGCGTCAATGGCATTCCGGTATCCAACTAATAATGACGGAAAGCCGTTTTTAGAAGGCATAACTCACATCAACCTTAGAAAGGTTTCTGAAATTATCGAGAAAATGGCAACGGTTTTGGAGGGATCATCTGCTGGTATTTCGGAGTACTTGCAATGTAAGTATGAAATGCAGAGTGAGGGATATTGACCTATAACAATGCAAATTCACTCAAACATATTTTCGCAATGATCGTTTGTGGCGAATGCCGCAAGCCACACTTTTCTACAATATTTCGGTGATTTGCGGCGTTAGTTGCACAACAAATGAAACCACAAGAAATAATAAAAGCAGTTTGCAAAATTCCTGATAATTTTAAAGCCAGAGGTGGTGTCCGCTTTGTTATTGATTCGTAATTACTAACGCGTTTTCTTTAGGGAGATAGTTGAGGCTTAATAATGGATCGCGAGTGACCGCTTCTAATTGTTAGCTGCCATTTTCTAAGTAATATCGAACTTTCATTTCAGGGTGACTACTGAATTTCAAATATAAAAATTGAATAATACTCCCAAGCACCATCAGTATTCTGTAAAACCCAACAACCAAGAATAAAAAAAAGCGCAGCCAATGCCGCGCTTTTCTTTTTGCATCAAACAGCCACAGCGTTACAACTCGCCTGCCTCCGGCAAATCGGAGATCCAGTAAAGTCCTTTGCCCTTGAAATTGCATTTTGAATTTCGAATGGATGTCATGACGGTTGTTACCGCATCGTCCGGTATCAATACGTCCACTCTTACTTGCGGCACATAACCCACTACTTTGTCGTGCGTCGACAGGAATGGATCATGTTCCAGCTGGCTGCTGTGTTCTTCAACGTGACTAAAAATAAACGTGTCGAGTTGCTCTATGCTGCGCAAACAATCTGCCAGGGCCTGTTGCAATGATGTATGCACAATAATGGTTAGTTTTTTCATGCTTTAACCTCCAGCGATTTTTCGGTTTTTTCAGACAGCCATGCATATAAAGTCGGTAACAATATCAGCGTTATTATTGTGGAGCTGAACAAACCGCCAATCACCACCACCGCTAAAGGTCGTTGCAACTCGGAGCCGGGGCCGGTTGCCAGCAACAAGGGTAATAAACCCAGGCTGGCAATCATCGCGGTCATTAATACCGGGCGTAAGCGGCGCTCGGCACCCTGCACAACAGCATCCGCAATGCTCAGGCCGCTTTGGCGTAATTGATTAAAATAACTCACCATCACCACGCCATTTAAAACCGCCACACCAAACAAGGTAATAAAACCGACCGATGCTGGCACCGATAAATACAAGCCCGACCCGTACAGCGCGACGATGCCGCCAATCATGGCAAACGGAATATTTAAAATAATAAGTCCCGCTTGTGATACGGATCGGAAGGTGACAAATAGCATAACGAAAATCAATGTTATGGATACCGGTACCACCAGGCTCAAACGCTGTGCCGCTCGTTGCTGGTTTTCGAACTGGCCGCCATAGGTTAAATAATACCCGCTGGGTAAAACCAGTTTGTTTTCCAGAATGGATTTCACGTCGTTAACAAAGCTGACCACATCACGGCCTTCAACATTGGATTGCACCACCACGGTACGTTTGGCCGATTGACGGGTAATTTGTACCGGGCCATCTTCGATGCTGATTTTTGCCAGATAACTCAGCGGAATTTTGTTGCCGCCGGGTATGGGTATCAATAATTTTTCAATGGCTTTGAGCGAGGTGCGTTGTTGTTCCGGATAACGCACCAGCACATTGATGCGCCGGTTATTATCCAGTACCTCGGTGACAACCCGGCCACCGATGGCGCCTTCTACCAGTTGATTAATGTCTTCAACATGTATGCCATAACGTGAAATGATTGCCTGGTTTATTTTTATTTGTAAATAACCTTGGCCTGTTATTTCGGTGCGCACCACATCAATCGCGCCCGGAACGGCATTGACCAGTGCTTCGATTTCCGCCGCCTTGGTTTCCAGTAGTGCCAGATCATCACCGTATAATCGTATCGCCATGGCAGAACGCACACCGGTTAACATTTCGGATACGCGCATATCAATCGGTTGGGTGAATGCGATATCCACATCCGGGAACGCCGCTAATTTATCGCGTAAATTAGCGTTGAAGGTTTCGAGAGAAATATTCCATTCTTCACGCGGTTTGGTGATCACAAAATTATCGGTTTGATATAAGCCCATAGGATCCATGCGTAGTTCATCGGCACCGGTGCGTGAAGTCACGCCGGTGACTTCCGATAATTCCATCATGGCTTTTTGTATGGGCACGTCCATGGCCAGTGAATCTTCAAGTGTGATGTTGGGATTTTTTTCGACAATAATGACGGTGCTGCCTTCATCCATGATCGGCATGAATTCCTTGCCGATGTACGGAAACAGTGATACGGCACCGAGCAGGGCAGCGATTGCAACGATGACGGATGTTTTACGATTAACCAGTGCCCAATGCATCACCGGTAAATATATTTTTTTAATAACCGCCAGCAGCCAGGCATCTTTAGCGATGTGACTGTCTGCATGGTGCAGCTTCATCAGCACGCTCGCCAATACCGG
>JANOOU010000570.1:0-7280 GCA_031421475.1 Gammaproteobacteria bacterium
CCCGCTACCGATGTGCAGCTGGTTGAAGAATGGTCGCCCAATCCACCGGTATTCAAAGTGGGCGAACCGGTAACACGTACACTGAATTTGTTTGCTGATGGTTTGACGGCAGCACAATTACCGGAATTGCACGGCGGCGAAATAACGGGCATTAAACAATATCCGGATCAGCCGGTTTTAAATAATGATAAAAATTCAGGTGGCATTATCGGTGGCCGCCGTGAAAAAATTGCGTTTATCCCTACACACACAGGCCGCTTTACTTTACCTGCCATTGAAGTCACTTGGTGGAATATCAGCACCGGGAAAACAGAGACTGCCCGAATAGAAGAAAAAACGATTGAGGTTTTACCTGGCGTTGCCACCAGCACTACGAATCTGCCCAATATTCCAACGACAGAAGAGAATGCGTCCGCTGTGGATGTTGACGACATAAAGTCTGTATTGCCTGGCGCAGGACCGCATGGATTATTTTGGCTCAGTGTTTTTTTTGCAACCGGCTGGTTGCTCACATCTGTTGCCTGGTGGGTCACCACGGTGAAAAAAAATCCCAGGGTGCCCCGCCGTAAAAAACCAGAAACAACAGGCAGCGCCCATAAAACAGCCATACGCCAGGCGTGTGAAAATAATAATGCTCACGACTGTCGCACCGCTCTACTTAACTGGGCCAAACAATCCCTGAGCACGGATATCCATTCGCTGGGCGATATCATTCATCACAGCTCGGTGCAACCACATAAAGCACTGCTACACGAACTCGATCTACTCAATGCAGCCCTTTACCGCTCACAAAACCCTGCCTGGCAAGGGCAAAATTTGTGGGCGGCATTACAAACCCTGACGCCGCAGTCACCGGTTAAAAAAATACCGGTTAAATCAACGCTGGAACCCCTTTATAAATAAGCCGGACAGGTGCCTGTGTGAACGGCGTTCCCTGTCTGACAACCGTGCTTTTTATCCAAGGTGTTGATTCGCACCCGCCCTAACCGGTAATATCCCGCCGTTGATCGAGCCGACACAGACCGGCCACACAAAAAATTTCTTAATATGGACAGCAGCGCTTTAGCTATCGTTTTGTACAAGGCTTTGTGCCAGGTACATGCAGGTTTTCAGGGTTATTACGTTATACGTTAACCAGGAGATTACTTGCCTGGACGGCTCATCCTTACAAAATCATCCACAACATTGGTGTCGTACAGGCTGTACCAGGAGATATACGCATGACCTTCGAAAGTTTTACCCAGGCCCAATCCGCTTTATTGTGGTCCACACTGGCCATTTCCATCCTATTGGGCGCCGTGGCTAACAAAACCAATTTTTGCACCATGGGTGCCGTGTCCGACATGGTTAATATGAGTGACTGGGGCCGAATGCGTGCCTGGATGCTCGCCATAGCGACTGCGCTAATAGGGGTTGTGATACTGGAAAGCTTTAATCTAGTCAGCCCTGATCAGGCGTTTCCGCCTTACCGCGCCAATCAACTGTTATGGGCCGAAAATCTTCTGGGCGGCTTAACCTTCGGCATAGGCATGACACTGGCCAGCGGTTGTGGCAACAAAACCCTGATTCGTTTCGGTGGCGGCAATATGAAGTCACTCATTGTTTTAATCATTATTGGCATTATTGCCTGGTTCATGGTGAACCCCTTCCCCGGAAGCGACCAGACACTGATGTCGGTATTGTTTATTGACTGGTTACGCCCGATGGCAATCACTTTGCAAAGCAAACAAGATCTGGGCTCGCTCGTCGCTCCCGATAATGCTGTGCAGGCACGTTTAATAATTGGCGGTATTCTGGCCGCGGGTTTACTCGGGTTTATATTTAAATCGGCTGATTTTCGTCATAGTGTCGATAATATTCTCGGCGGCCTGGTTGTTGGCCTGGCGGTGCTGGCGGCCTGGTATATCAGCTCCAACCTATCCATCAACATCGAGAATGAAGCGGTTTCACTGCGTGATTCGGTTAATCCTTCCATGGAATATTGGGACATGTACCCCGACTTCCACCCCGGTCTTGAAGACAAACCGGATGGCGCGCCACTCAGCCCACAATCATTCACCTTTATTAATCCCCTCGGCCAAACCGCCGGTTATGTCGGCAAAGTATTTGACAGTACCATGCTGACTTTTGGCGTAATGGCCGTATTCGGTGTGATACTGGGCTCACTGCTGTGGTCATTAATCAGCAAATCGTTTCGCATTGAATGGTTCGCCAATACAAAAGATCTGATTACGCATGTTATCGGCGCCGTATTAATGGGCTTCGGCGGCATACTCGCCATGGGCTGTACCATTGGACAAGGTGTAACCGGTGTATCAACACTGGCATTGGGCTCCTTAATTGCACTGGCTGCCATTATTGCCGGCAGCGCAATCACCATGAAAATTCAGTATGAAATAATGATGCGTTCCGGCTGATACATCCGTAGCAGCTAATACAATAATATAAAATTCATGTGCCGCTTATATACCAGCGGCACATTTTTAATCTGCTCAAAAAATACACAGATATTTTAACTCCACCCTTTCAGGTGATACCGTTCGGCAGTTGTTTTACCGATTAACCGCAACCGGGTAAAATTCGCTTTGTTGCCGCTTGACCCCCCGGCATTTCCACCTATATAGTCTGTCGCAGTTTGAAAATTAACACGGACTACCTCGTTGAACTTTTTTGTCAAACGCATAACACAAACCATTACCGATATGAACAAGCTGCCAGGCTTGGCAAGTCGCGCTCACCACATATCATTTCTCGTATACACCGCCATACCGCCGTTACTACCATGAGCATATCTACCAGCAAAATAAATTCTGTTTTAATAGATATTAAAACACTGAATAACTCATTATTACTTCGTTTGCAGCAAGTCGGCTTCGATACCACACAAGTGCTAGGCGCGGAAAACGAATACACAGTGAAATCACTGCTCAATCATATTGATGCACTGGCCTTGCAATTTCTCACTATCACCGCCAGCCGTGAACAATTTATTCAACGCACCTCTTTTCAGGAACGACTGGACATATACAACCACTTCCGCAATTTGTTTATTTGCCTCAAACAAACGCATAACACACTGGATTTAATTGTTGAAAATAAACTAAAAGTGGAAATAGCCAGCCCACTGCCTAAGCCTTTATCTTATATTACGGATAGAAACGTGTACGAATCACTGGTTTTAATTAAAGCCGTTGATTATATCGAAGCCTTAAAGCCTTTCGGTCGCATGCTGGATTTAGTGATTGCTCAACAACGTATTCATGCACTCTCTGCTGTGCTTGAAACACTGCTGTTCAAGGAGCAAGCCATGTCCAGTTTCGACATGCTGGAAGACAGCGGATTAACAGAAGAACAAACCAATGCTTTGGAATTATCACGTTACCTGATCAAACAGGCGATGTGATCGCTCATCAGCACAAACAATCGTTGTAGGTGATAGCTATGCCGTGGTGGGTTGTTGCATATCTGATCATGTTAACGTTGATGATCACGATTGAATTAATTAAAAATATCCGGGAACGTCGCAGTCTGGTCTATGTACTGGCTGAATTTTCTTCCGGTATTCTCGGTGGGACACTCGTATACGCCTACTTCAACCCGAGCATCGCTGCCTGGCTCGGCTGGTTAGTGATTCCCTTACTGGCTTACATTATTCTCTGGGACCAATATGCCCTCTCGCAAATGAAAAAATCCGCTTACGCGGATTTATCAGGGCACGAAAATGATGACATGGATATATACAGTAAACTTTTTGCGTTTTTGTTTATTTCACCCTGTTATCTATCCGGTGTTTTAATCAGCTGGCAACTCATTAATAGGTAATCTGCCGCCAGCTTTACTCGTGTTTAAAAATTCTTATCACAACGCAAAGAACGCGCTTCGTAAAAACGCTCACAGGCATAGGCATCACGGCCTTCTTTATAACACTGGCTCCGCTGTTGCAGCGCATAGTCTCGACAATCACCCCAGCTTAATTTTTTTTGTGCCTGGGCTTGTTTCTTTTTAGCTTCCCATGGATTATTGCTTTTCACAGCAACATCGCCCGATTGATTGCCAAACTGACGCGCAAACTCCGTATCCATTTGTCCGTTCTCTACTTCCGTCAAGTTGTGCCCGGCTATGGATCGTCCCACAAATACTCCATCAGCAGCCAACACCACGCCAGGCAAAACCAGTACACAGGCGGCCAGTAGCACCATGATTTTTTTTTGTAATAACATATTGTCCCCCCCGCAAGTTAATATAGCCCTCCAACTTTATAGTCACAGATCAAAACATTGTAAAGAAGACACAAGCCTATGCGCTATCGCCTCTTCGGATGTGGCAACCCGTCCGTAGCACAGGTTGCTCCCCATTCAGGTACGATTCACTGATAAAACCGCACGCTATCCAACAATAGCGTTAACTGTTAACGTACAAAACTGGCAAGCACCGAGTCAACACACGGCAACCATGACGCTTCAGACCAATCCACAAATGATGCAACAGGGTAAAAATCAGCTTCTGTTTGATGCAACACTCATTGCCTCACCCGACAGCAAACTATTCCAGCCTGACTGGTTACAACACAAGGCTAATCTGCAAGCCACATCATCGGGTCGAGGGCAATCGTGGTTTATTGATTTCCAAAATCAGCACTGGGTCTTACGTCATTATCTGCGTGGCGGCATGATGGCTATATTTAATCGTGATGTGTATTTTTCCTGGCAGGCCAGTCAGACACGTGCCTGGAAAGAATGGCAACTGCTACACCACATGAGAACATTGCAACTGCCGGTACCGCGTCCAGTTGCAGCACGCGCCTATTGGCCAGCAGGTCAGTTAAGTGGTTTGTATCGGGCAGACATTTTGCTGGAAGCAATTCCCAACAGCAACACGCTTGACAATTTATTGCAACAACAGGTTTTACCCACTGAAATCTGGAACGCTATCGGATCGTGTATCAAACAATTTCACACACATGACATTTACCACGCTGATTTAAATGCCAACAACATCCTGATTGATGCGCAACAAAAAGTGTATCTAATTGATTTTGATCGTTGCCATATTAGCCACAACACAACATTAAAAGCCCACAACCTGCCGCGTTTACAGCGCTCTTTATTGAAACTACAGGCCAAGCATCCAGACTATAATTTTACAGAACAGAACTGGCAGACATTGATGGCTGGTTATGCCGACAACACATCCGCGTAATATTGATTGAGCAGTGTGAGATAACGTGCAGCCATATCGCTCTGATCCCGCATCAGCTGCTGTGCATTTCGCCCCAACTCCAGACACATATTGTTGTCAACCAGACACGCTTGCAAGGCTACAGATAATTCCTTGATATCCATAACTTGCAAACATGCTTGGTGCTTTAAAAACAATTCAGTCTCAACTGCAAAGTTAAACATATAGGGCCCAACAATAATGGCCTTACCCAATCGGGCAGGCTCCAGCAAATTCTGCCCACCACGCGGCACCAACGAACCACCCATCACGACCACAGTGGCCTGCGACATTAGCGCCAGCAGTTCACCCAGTGTATCGGCCAGGTAAACTTGCGTGGTCGCTGTAATCTCATCACCGCGACTACGCACAGCAATTTGCATTCCCAACGTCGCCAGTTGCGACAAAATAGCAGCACATCGTTGTGGATGACGTGGGGCAATTACCAGTAACTTGTTTATATTCGATAATGATTTCCACATCCGCGTAATCTGCAATTCTTCATCCGCATGGGTGGACGCAGCCAATACATATTGGCGCTTGGTAAATTTAGGCAGCGCCTGATATGGCACATGCGGCAAGGCAGAAAACTTCAAATTGCCCACCACCTGAACAATTTTTTTATTCGCACCCAGCTGCATATAAGCATCCGCATCCGACTGACTACGACATAACACCTGCGACACACCTTGCAGTGCCCGGGCGTACTGTTTTTTGATCCAGCCGTTAGCATCAAGCGTTTTGTGTGACAAACGCGCATTTACAATCAGCAGTGGAATCGTATTTTTTTTGCACTGCCGATAAAGCTCTGGCCACAATTCTGTTTCCATCACCAGCGCCAGTCGTGGCCGGGTATGATGAAAGAATCGTGTTACGGCTGAAACTGTATCAATTGGCAAATAGACGTGCCGCGTATTGGGCAAGGCATGTTTGGCAAGCATTCTCGCGCCGGTGGGTGTGGTGGTAGTGATCACACATTGTAATGTCGGATACTGTTGCATTAACACGTGGTGCAATGTCAACCAGGTGTTCACTTCACCCACCGATGCACAATGAATCCACAACGGCGTATCAATATGCGTCGGGAAAGCATAGCCCAGTCGCTGCTTAAAATAACGCCAGTCTTTTTCGCGCCAGGCAATTCGCAAGGTGACAATAAACCATACTGGCCACAGCAATATATTTATTATTCTGTAGCTCACGAATAAATGCCAGCGCCACCCGGTGGACGACTTTTATAGCGCTTATGCACCCACAGGTATTGGTCCGGATTTTTCATAATTAAATTTTCCAGCACTGCATTGATGCGCTGCGCATCCTGTAATTCATCGCCAACAGGAAAATTTTCCATGGCCGGTAATATAGTTAACTTATAACCTGCGCCGTGTAGTTTGCGCTGCACCAGATACGGCACTACCGGCGCACCCGTCATACTGGCAAAACGCGCTGGCGCTGTCAGCGCTGTAGCATCCACACCAAAAAAAGGTACGTACACCGAATCCTTTCCGCCAAAATCCTGATCCGGTGCGTACCACGCTGCATAACCTTTTTTCAAACCCTTAATCATGGCCATTGGTTTACGGTGATCGACTATCGATTTATACAAACGACCACGGTGAAAACGCATAAAGGCATCAAATAATTTATTATGTGCATGTTTGTACATCACCATAAACGGTACATGATGATTTAACACCGGCCCGCCAATTTCCAGACACGTAAAATGCGCCGTCAGAATAATCACACCCTTGCCTTGCGCTTGCGCTTGCATCAAATACTGCAAACCCTCTATTTCACATAATGCCAATAACTTTTTGTCCTGCCACCACGACAAACCCATTTCAAATGCCGCGATGCCAATATTTTTAAAACACAGTATATTACGGCGTTTGATTTCTGCTGCGTTTGCCTGCGGAAACGCAAATCGCAAATTGATTTCGCCGATGCGGCGGCGGGCGGGCATGACGTAATAAATCAGCATGCCCAGGCCTGATCCCACCCGTGCAACCCAGCGCAGCGGTAAACTGGTGACGAGACGCATGAAACCCAGGGCCAGCCAGGTG
>JANOOU010000571.1:0-2606 GCA_031421475.1 Gammaproteobacteria bacterium
CGTTACCTGGGTGATGCCGATAGCATCGAGCAAAAAAATCCGGAACAACAAATCATGCATTACAAGAAATTAAATTTAACCGTCTACATCAACCGCGATAAGCCTGATGTTTTGGTATATAACGATACCTTGCAAGTCAAACATGAATAATAGCCCGCCATTAAACCCAGGATGCTCCGATTAATTCAGAGCTTCCCTAACAGCTTGTTGATAAACGTTTTCGAGGCCGCCGATGCAAGGCAAAAACGGGCGGAAACGCGGAGTTTACACATAGTCTGTCGCTTCGCGACCCCACATTTTGAGCCAGTTTATAACGCCGCAGCGGCAACGCAGATCGTTTTTCAACAAGCTGCTAAACCATAATCTGGTGATCTTCACCCAGATGCAACACCTTGTTAGCACGCTGCGGCATTTCATTCAGCATATGTTTCGTCAGGCGTTCGTAATGCAAAATAAAACGTCGTAACTGCTGCTGACTCATACCCTGCTGCAATCGGCTTTCCTGTAATGCCCGCCAAACATACACACAATCAAATGACGGCACTTTTAACATCAGCAACGTATCCAACAGAGCAAACAGGGTTTGATAATCTGTTGCCAACCGGGTATTCACAAACTGCCGCCATACTCCTTGCGCATCCTCTTGCGCTTCCAGCTCATTCACTGGCTGTTGTAATTGTTTGTTAGTTTGCGGCAAGGCACCCACACACCAGCCCTCAAACAAAATAATGTCAACCGGCTGATCCAGGGTTTTCCAACAAGAACTGGCGACACGATCATCCAGCGATTTATCAAACCGCGGCAACTTAACCGGCTCCGCATTTTTCAACGCCGTTAACACGGCTATAGCCAAAGTCACATCATGTGTACCCGGCACGCCTCGTGTTTGCAACAAGGGGTGCACACGTTTAGCCAGCTCATCACGTTGAACACGCGTTAAATAAAAATCATCCAGTGATAACACAACAACCGATTTATCAAAACCTTGCTGTAATAACAATGCAAGTATTTTGGCCAGGGTCGATTTGCCTGAACCTTGCGCACCATTTATACCAATCAAACGCTGGCCGGTTTGCTCATGGCGTTGAAACAACCATTGCGCCAAAGGCAAATAGACTGGCATGTAATTTTTCGACATATTGTCGTCTGCCAGCCCTTCAGCAGCGAGTAATGCCACAAATGCTTCAAACAATGTTGTCATAAACCACTCAAATGCGATTTAAAATAAGATACCCTGCATTATCTTCACCAAAAATAATGTATTGCCCCGGCTTGTCGCCGGGTTCAATCTACTACAATATTTTCTCGAATTATATAAATCACTATCCACACGGGAGACACAACTATGAAACTGGCCATGATTGGTTTGGGGAAAATGGGGGCCAATATGGTGCGTCGATTGGTAAAACACAATCATAGCGTCATTGCATACGACACCAACGTGCAGTCGGCACAAAATCTGGGCAATGAATCCAAAAACATTATTGCCGTCGACAGCCTCGGCGCAGCGGTTGCGGCATTACCTGCACCGCGTGTCATGTGGCTCATGGTGCCACACCTGTTTGTTGATACATCCATTCAGGATCTGCTGGCTGCAGGTATCAGCAAAGGCGATGTGATAATTGATGGCGGCAATTCCAATTACAAACAAAGCAAACGGCGTGCAGCCGAGCTCGAAAAGCTGGGCATACACTTTGTTGATAGCGGCACCTCCGGTGGTGTTTGGGGTTTGGAAAACGGTTACAGTTTAATGGTGGGTGGCAGCAAAGCCGCCATCGCTATTATTCAACCGGCACTGGAAGCCCTGGCGCCTGGCGCCAAAATCGGCTGGGGCCATGTCGGCCCGGCCGGTGCGGGCCATTATGTAAAAATGGTACACAACGGCATTGAATATGGCCTCATGCAGGCTTACGCAGAAGGTTTTGAACTGATGTCAGCCAAAACAGAAATGCAACTCGACATGAATCAGATTGCACACATCTGGCAACATGGCAGCGTGGTGCGCTCCTGGCTGCTCGATTTAATTGCTGAGGCACTCGATGACAAAAACTTTGTCGATGGTTTAAGTGATTACGTGGACGATTCTGGCGAAGGTCGCTGGACCATAGAAGACTCCATTGAAAATGCCGTGCCTACGCCGGTACTCAGCCTCGCCCTGCAAATGCGTTTCCGCAGTCGCCAGTCACCGTCTTATGCCGGCAAGTTACTCAATGCCATGCGCGCCGGATTTGGTGGCCACAGCGTGCGCAACACCCCAAAGAAATAATGACATGGAAAATAATAACTTGGAAAATACTATGACCGACATTGCCCGGAACAGCGACAAAACCGAAGCATCGAATATCGTTATATTCGGCGCCAGCGGCGATCTCAGCAAACGCAAACTCATGCCAGCCTTGCTCAAAATGATTGATTGCGGTTTGGTACATCCGCAAAGCCGCATTATTGGCGTTGTTAACAGACGCACACCGGAAGAATGGAAACAACTCATTAAATCCGGCCTGGAACAATACGCCCCCGCAGACGCGCTGGATGAAACAAAATGGCAAAGTTTTTCTGCCATGTTACACATGGTGCCGGGTGATCTGGAGGATGCCGCCACCTAC
>JANOOU010000572.1:0-2697 GCA_031421475.1 Gammaproteobacteria bacterium
TAGACAGATATGAATGAATGCTCAGTCAACTGTGACTTGAGATGGCCAAGGAGGGCTGTCGCAACGCCATGGCCTCGATAGGCAGGAGAAACAAATATTTGAAGGATGCTGGCTTTAGGGTGTCGGCAGTTAAACAGAAGATGTCCTGCGTATACGGCATTATTATTATGTTGCTTGACGGCAACATACAGTTGTTCATTTTTGGCGAATTCATGGAATACGCTCGCAGCGTAAAATCCCAGTGCATTTTTATTCTGATCCGCTGCATCAATAATGTTGTCAATGAACGGAAGGACATCCTGATGATTGGTTAATAAAGTTATTTTCTCGGACTTCCTGTTCATTAGCTTTTTGTCGGTATCATGTTGTTTTGGGGTATTAAGCTGGAAGTAACGGTTTTTGAATATGGATGAACGTTACTGTCGATAATTCAATCTGCAGAATAACATGGCAGGATAAAGGGTTGTAGTGTTAGTGTCTGTAGATGTGATGAAGAGAAGAAGGGATTATTCGGCGCATCCATGCGCCTCACCCTTCGGGCTCGCTGCGCTCATTCAAATTCGCTCCTGGCGACAAGTCGAATATTTTTTTCAGCATCCCTTCTTCTCCACCCAATAAAAAACCCCGACTAGCGGGGTTATTTTATTTGGCGGAGAAGAAGGGATTCGAACCCTTGATACGGGTTAGCGTATACACACTTTCCAGGCGTGCTCCTTCAGCCGCTCGGACACTTCTCCAAAAACTGAAATACTTAACCCATCTCGATGTGTCGTGGCTAGTGATACACCGGAGCACGCAGCGTGCTCGTTACTCGGCGCATCCTCGGCAACCGCTCCTGCGTTGCTCTACCTCCTGCATCCATGCAGTCGTGCGCCTTGCCCTTCGGGCCCGTGTCATTGCATGACCCGGTTTCGAATCGCTCCTGGCGATTCGGATCAGCCGCTCGGACACTTCTCCAAAAACTGAAATGAACAATTAATCACGATGTGTCGCGGCTGATGACGCAGCGTGCTCGCTTCCAATATCTGGAATTCAAGGGCGCGAAGCCTATCCCAGCCGACCAGCAGGGTCAATAGTTAGTATGTTTTGTTGATGTAAGTTGAAAGCATCGGGTAAAGCCCGGATAATCGCCGCCTCTATGGTGGCCTGCATGGGTCCCCTCGCGACGATGAGCTGCAAACCCCGCCAGGCCCGGAAGGGAGCAACGGTAGCAGTGATCTCGGGCGCCGGGGTGTGGCTGGTGTAGGCCGCCTCCCTATAATATGAATGTCGCGTAGCGACTCAAGCTTACCCTCTCCCCCTGTGGGAGAGGGAGGCACCGCTGGCGGAGCCGGTGGGGGGTGAGGGCAAATTGAGCACGCATCTTCTTTATCTTGGCATTGCCTTCAGGCATTACAACGCATGAGTTATCAGGTTCTTGCACGCAAGTGGCGTCCCGGCAACTTCACCGAAATGGTGGGGCAGGAACATGTGCTGCGCGCATTGATTAATGCACTCGATGAGCAGCGTTTGCACCATGCCTATTTGTTTACCGGCACTCGCGGTGTGGGGAAAACCACCGTGGCGCGTATTTTTGCCAAGTCACTCAATTGCGAAACCGGCATCACGTCCAAACCCTGTGGCGCGTGTTCCACCTGCCGCGAAATTGCCGAAGGCCGGTATATCGATTTGATCGAAGTGGATGCCGCCTCACGCACCAAAGTCGAAGACACACGTGAGTTGCTGGATAACGTGCAATACGCGCCAACACGTGGCCGTTTCAAGGTGTATCTCATCGATGAAGTACACATGTTGTCCAACAACAGTTTTAATGCCCTGTTAAAAACGCTGGAAGAACCGCCGGCGCATGTTAAATTTTTACTGGCTACCACCGATCCGCAAAAATTACCGGCCACTATTTTATCGCGCTGTTTGCAGTTTAATTTAAAGCGCATGCCGGTTGATTTGATCAGTAAACAAATTCAATTTATTTTGCAGCAGGAAAATATTGCATCGGACACACTGGCGGTGCAGTTGTTAGCACATGCCGCCGATGGTTCGATGCGCGATGGCTTGAGTTTACTGGATCAGGCGATTGCTTATGGTGCGGGCAAATTGCATGCAGCCGACGTACAAACCATGCTCGGCACGGTGTCGCGTGATCGGGTGCTGGCCATTATTAAAGCGCTGCTGGCCAATGACGCCGTTGCAGTGATGCAAGAAGTCGCTACCTTGTCCGAGTTAACACCGGATTATCAGGATGCACTGGCCGATATTTTATCCTTGTTACATCAAATGGCTTTAAGCCAATGGGCGCCGGATGCCTTGACGGAGCATTTGGTGGAACGCGATGTATTGTTGCATCTGGCGAAACAAATTTCGGCTGAAGATTTACAGCTGTATTATCAAATTGGTTTGATCGGTCGCCGCGATCTACCGCTGGCGCCGGAAGCGCGCAGTGGATTTGAAATGGTGTTGTTGCGCATGCTGGCGTTTCGTCCGGCGGCAGAAAATGTGCGGCCGGTTGTGCAATCGGGTACGTCCTCCTCGACAGCAACAGGTCCGGCCGTGACTACGGTTTCAGCCCCAGTGGCTTCCACGCCTCAACCCACTGCCGCGAGAGCGGAGCGGGTGGTAGAATCATCTCCAAAGGTCTCCTTCACTGGCGATTGGCCGGGCATGATAGAAGCCATCAACCCCAAAGGTATGGTGCGCCAG
>JANOOU010000573.1:0-12529 GCA_031421475.1 Gammaproteobacteria bacterium
AAACAAACATTAGAGAACCGGCCGGGCAATCTAATGACCGTAACCGGTGCCCGCCGTCAGGTTGTGCTGGGTGGCATCTACCCACCCTGATAACTCAGCACAATAAAAAAGGGCGCCATAGCGCCCTTTTTTATGATCAGATAAAGTTAATATCAAGTCGGTGAAAAAGAAGATCCACAGCCGCAAGTCGTTACAGCATTCGGATTACGGATAATGAACTGCGCACCCTGTAAGTCTTCCTTGTAGTCGATTTCGCCACCCGCCAGATACTGAAAACTCATGGGGTCGATCAATAGCATCACACCCGCTTTTTCGACCTGAGTGTCACCATCATTAATCGTTTCGTCAAAAGTGAACCCATACTGGAAACCCGAGCAACCACCGCCCGAGATGAATACGCGCAACTTGAGATTAGGATTATCTTCACTTTCAATCAGGGCCTTGACCTTGGCAGCCGCCGCATCGGTAAAGACCAGTGGCGCAGGGATATCGTTTTCAACAGCGAGGGCAGTCATTGAAATCTCCAAATACAAAAAATCGGTTTAAGCTGAGGGAGTAAAGTACCATTACCTGAGTAATTTAGTCAACTATTACCCCTTGGCTATTACCCCTTGGCAGAACCATCCACCGGGGTAACATCACCTTGTCGGGAAATGCCCTGCTCCCGCTGAAACTCCAGCAACTTCTTTTCATTCTTGCAATGCACCAGATTACCGTTCACCTGGGAACCCAGAGCCATTTCCAGCAAGTTGTAAAATACATTGCCCTTTACCTGGGCCTTCGCCGACAGCTCAACACGCTCGGTAGCATACACATCACCTATCACTTCGCCATTTAACACCACATAAGGGACACGCACTTCACCTTCGATGCTGCCATGATCACTCAAAATCATCATGGAATTAGAGCCGTCCTCTGCAATCACATTCCCAATGATTTTCCCGTCTATATGCAAGCCACCACTGAAAATCAAATCACCCCGTATAACAATGGTATTGCCGATCAGAGTCTCAATTTTTGACACTTTGGTATTTGGTTTGCCCCACATCAGGTATTCTCCTCATTTAACATTGCATCCCACTGATACGTTTCATCCACGTTAACCACGCCTGAAGTTGTTGATTGAACCTTCACATGAATGGCAGACGGGACGAAATGCTCGGGAACTTTTATAGCGCCTTCAAAATTCTGAAAATACTTGAAGACGAATTTTTGTTGTTTATCTATTTTAGTAACCGAAACCACCGGCCACTCTATCATTTCAACACGCTCGCCACCGCGAGACCCCTCAAGAAAGAACTCTACCGTGCCACGTACTAACGAATCGTTGTGTCCATCTTGCACCAGTACCAACTTATACTTGAACACACCCACACCGTCGGGATTCAGTACCAGTTTTTTAATATTCACTGCACGCGCTGTTTTATTAGTCTGAACAATGCTGCGGTAGAAAGTCAGCTCTTCTTTCATATCCAGAATTTGTGATTGCGATTTGGTTAACTCTTTCTCCACTTGCCCGCCGGCATCACGATCAATTCCTATATCACGTGACAATTTTGCAGCCTGTC
Organism: Gammaproteobacteria bacterium; assembly: GCA_031421475.1. Taxonomy (GTDB): domain Bacteria; phylum Pseudomonadota; class Gammaproteobacteria; order SZUA-229; family SZUA-229; genus JACPVK01. The sequence continues at coordinate 1,569 of JANOOU010000573.1, forward strand.
GTTGCAGCACCTCATTTTGGCTCAGCAAATCATCAACCTGATCCTCAAGTTTACTGGCTTGCTGGCTGGCAATCACTCGATCATGCCCAGCCGTTAGCTGACCATAAACAAAAGCCATCCAAATTAAAACGCCAAGCACCAACAAAACACCGGCCAATGAAAACAACCACAACTGTGGACGCTGTATGGATATTAAATACTGATTATGCGAAGGAACCCGTTTCATGCACTCATTAAACCCTTAGACAAATCATCACAAACCATTTTTGACAAGTGTAGTCGCTCATCATGGCAGCATGGCAATTTGGGCACCTGCGGTTTCTTTCAGACCAAACATAATATTCATATTCTGTAGCGCCTGACCGGCTGCACCTTTTACCAGGTTATCGATAACCGACGACACCACCACTACATCACCCTCTTGCGGACGCTGCACCGCTATGCGACAAATATTGGAACCTTTCACACTACGTGTTTCCGGTAACTGGCCAGCGGGTAACACATCAACAAACGGCTCATGGGCATAACGCTGTTCATACAAAGTCTGTAAATCAATATTTTTGTTTTTGATCACTGCATATGAAGTGGCTTCAATACCGCGAATCATGGGCGTTAAATGCGGCACGAAAGTCAAGCCTACGGCATGTTTTGCCACGCCCGCCAACACCTGACGAATTTCCGGTAAATGTCTATGCCCGGAAACACCATACGCTTTGAAATTTTCGGAGGCCTCACACAACAAACTACCGACTTTCGCACCACGGCCGGCACCACTGACACCGGATTTGGCATCGGCAATTAAATGCTGATCATCAACCAGCCCTTGCTCAATCAAGGGCAACAAACCCAGTGTTACCGCTGTGGGATAACAGCCCGGATTTGCCACCACACGCGCATTTTTTATTGCTTCGCGATTCAGTTCTGGTAAGCCATACACGGCTTCAGCCAAAATTGCCGGGCACGCATGTTCTATCTCGTACCATTGCTTCCATTCCGCCGGGTCTTTTAAACGAAAATCGGCGGCGAGATCGATCACCCGCACACCGGCTGTCAATAATTCAGCAACCATGCCCATCGCCGTACCGTTGGGTGTAGCAAAAAACACTACGTCACATTCACGCAACGCATTAATTTGCGGCACCTGGAATTTCAGATCGAGATGACCACGCAAGTTCGGAAACATATCAGCCACAGCATGTCCGGCTTCGGAACGCGAGGTAATCACCTGTATCGTCACGTCGGGATGTGCCGCCAACAAGCGCAATAACTCCACACCGGTATAACCCGTGCCACCCACAACGCCGACCTTGACCATGTGTACCTCACGAAAATTCAAATTACGGCTACTCAGAAACGGCAGTATAACGCTATCAGCAATGAACTGTTCACTTCCGGCGTGATCCAGTTATTATTCACCAACATTTCAAAATGGAAAAAGACATGCTCTGGGTAAAAGCGTTCCATGTGATTTTTATGGTGACCTGGTTCGCCGGATTATTTTATTTACCACGGCTGTTCGTCTACCACGCCATGAGCCATGACGACATCAGCATTGAACGCTTCAAAATCATGGAGCACAAATTGTTCTACGGGATTATGACGCCGGGCGCGCTGATCACACTGATACTGGGCTTATGGATGCTGTTTGATAACGGCTGGCTGGCTGGCAGCCAGATGCTCTGGCTGCAAATCAAACTGGCGCTGGTGATTGTTCTGTTGATCTATCACGGCTGGTGCTGGAAGCTATTGCAGGATTTCAAACATAACCGCAACAGTCACTCACACATTTGGTATCGCTGGTTTAATGAAGCACCCGTGCTTCTACTCGTAGCCATAGTAATACTGGTGATCGTAAAACCGGTGTAACTATTTACCAACAGGTATGATGCAATCACAGCCAAACAACATCGGTTCCAGTTCGCGCAATGCCTTTTCATAGACGCTACGCTTGAAAAACACCACCTCATGTACCGGCTGCCAGTAATCCACCCACCGCCAGCTGTCAAACTCGGGCTTATCCATGGTGTCAAGTTTGAAGTCTGCCTCGCAGCCCGTCAGCCGTAATACAAACCATATCTGCTTCTGGCCAATACATACCGGGCGCGTATTCTTACGCACCATATGTTTAGGCAAACGATAGCGCAGCCAGCGCTGGGTCTGACCCAGAATCGCTACATGTTCCGGCAGCAACCCGGTTTCTTCGAACAGCTCGCGATACATGGCCTGATCCGGTGTTTCGTGATGGCGAATGCCACCCTGCGGAAACTGCCACGCATCCTGTCCAACCCGCCGTGCCCAAAAAACCTGCCCGTCCGGGTTGCTTAAAATAATACCTACGTTCGGCCTGTAGCCGTCTGAGTCGATCACATCTCACCTGAAATATTTGCCGTAACCGGATTCTTCCAAAAATAACGCCAATGAGCAATGCACGATTTCAATTTGCATCGGTACAATGTAGCTCCCCATGAATATAGATGACCCTATGGCCTTAGCTTTGTTTGATTTAGACAATACCCTGCTGGCGGGCGACAGCGACTACCTCTGGGGCATGTTCCTGGCCGAAAAAGGCATCGTGGACCGCTACAGCTATGAACAGGAAAACCAGCGTTATTACGATGAATACAAGGCAGGCACGCTGAATATTTACCAGTTCCTGGCGTTTTCGCTCAAGCCACTGGCCGATAATGACCTAGGGTTGCTTAACACCTTACACCAGCAATTCATGTCCGACATTATTCGCCCCCTCATGAACAAACCGGCTTTTGACCTCATCGCAAAGCACCGGGCGGCGGGCGATACTCTGATGGTGATCACCGCTACCAACAGTTTTGTGACCGCGCCGATCGTCAAAGCGTTTGGCATTGATAACCTGCTGGCCACTGAACCTGAAATAAACTCTCACGGTTACACCGGCCGTGTTGCCGGGGTACCGTGTTTTCAGCAGGGCAAAGTAACGCGTTTAGAAAGTTGGCTGGCACAGCATAAGCTGGATTTGAAAGACAGCTGGTTTTACAGCGATTCGCATAATGATTTGCCATTGCTGTGGGAGGTGGATTATCCGGTGGCGGTGGATCCAGATGAGCAACTGGCGGTTGTTGCTAAGGAAAATAATTGGCCGGTGATTTCGTTGCGGTGATGGGTGGATTTTTTACAGGCTCTTTTTTAGTGAAACTTCTTCTGACTTTGTTATTCCCTTTTTCGCCTGCGGGCGAAAAAGAGATTTTCAGTACAAGAAAAAATATCAGGAAACAAAAAACATTAGGTCTTCGGCAACGTCACCCCCGTCTGCCCCTGATATTTCCCGCCCCGATCCTTATATGACGTTTCACAAACCTCATCCGATTCCAGAAACAACATCTGCGCCACGCCTTCGTTGGCGTAAATTTTTGCAGGCAGCGGCGTGGTGTTGGAAAACTCCAGCGTAACGTGGCCTTCCCACTCCGGTTCCAGTGGTGTGACATTCACAATAATGCCGCAACGCGCGTAGGTGGACTTGCCCAAACAAATGGTGAGCACGTTACGCGGGATGCGGAAATATTCCACCGTGCGTGCCAGTGCGAAGGAATTGGGCGGGATGATGCAGACGTTGGATTCGAGACTGACAAAACTGCTGGCGCTAAAGTTTTTTGGATCGACAATCGCGGAATTGATGTTGGTGAAGATTTTAAATTCGTTGGCACAGCGCACATCGTAGCCGTAACTGGAGGTGCCGTAAGAAACGATGCGTTCATCTTGGGAGTTGTAACGTACCTGGCCAGGCTCGAAGGGTTCGATCATGCCCTGCGCTGCCATGCGACGTATCCATTTATCTGACTTGATGCTCATAAAAAATGCCGCCACTCAATGTTAAAAAGTGGCGGCATTCTAGCATGTGAGCAACAGCAGGTTATCAATGACCGGAAAGTCGCGTAGGGTGGGCACGTTGTTTGTGCCCACGCTACGTCACTACGGCTAGCTTTTGATTAGTTATTTTGAATCACGATATTCGGGAACTTGGTGCTGTAATCCTTCGCCTGCAATGCTAGCTTGGCGGCTGCGCGGCGTGCGATTTCGCGATACAGCAGGCCCACGACACCATCAGGATCGCGTGCAACCGGCGGCGTGCCTTCGTCACCACTGATGCGGATTGCTATATCCAGCGGCAAGGCACCGAGGAAATCCACGTCGTAATCTTCCGACATACGCTCGCCACCGCCGGTACCGAAAATCGGTTCGGCATGGCCGCATTGGGAGCAAATGTGAATGCTCATGTTTTCCACAATACCCAGTACCGGCACTTCCACTTTCTGGAACATCTTTAAACCCTTGCGGGCGTCCAGCAAGGCAATGTCTTGAGGTGTGGTGACGATAATGGCACCGGATACGGGTACTTTCTGCGCCAGAGTTAACTGCACGTCACCGGTGCCGGGTGGCAAATCGATTACTAAATAATCCAGATCTTTCCAGTTGGTATCACGCAGCAACTGTTCCAGTGCCTGGGTTACCATCGGGCCACGCCAGATCATGGGGGTTTCGTCGTCGATCATAAAACCAATCGACATCGCCTGCATACCGTGGCCAATCATCGGTTCCATGGTTTTGCCATCGGCGGATTCGGGGCGGGATTTAATACCCAGCATGCGCGGTACGCTCGGGCCGTAAATATCGGCGTCGAGTATGCCGACTACAGCGCCTTCTGCTTGTAAAGCCAGCGCCAGGTTCACTGCGGTAGTGGATTTACCGACACCACCTTTACCGGACGCAACTGCAATAATGTTCTTGATGTTTTGCAAAGGCTTGAGGCTGGATTGCACCTTCTGCGCAATAATTTTGCTGCTCACATCAATGCTGACGGCGCTCACACCCTCAACCGCCGACACTTGCTTAGTCAGCTCCGCATTTAACCTGGCATGATAACCGGCCGCAGGGAAACCCAGTACTACCTTGAACGACACCTTGCCGCCATCGATCTTGATGTCACGCACGGCACTGGCGGACATCAGATCCTTTTCGAGATAAGGATCAATATAATTCTTGATTGCGGCTTCTACCTGTTGCTGGGTAACACTCATGGTAAGTACTCCAAGACCTGATTCTGTAAGGCGGATACGCCTCAATAAGGAAGGGCGCATTCTACACCACGGGTATGGCAATAAAACCTTACCTTTGTGCATATATCCACGATGCGCTGTGAGTCGTTACCAATGAAGGTAGGCAGGGGGCTTAAGGGCTAAAACAAATCCCGATAGTGTTGAACACGATCGGGGCATAACCGGTTCTCAATATTGGATATATCCCCTGACATGCTGACTAACGATCAATGGTATAGAAAATATCGGCGCCCTGAGATTCACCACTTTCCGCTTTGATGTGCCATTGATCACTGATTTGATAGCGCACGGTAAACGTGTTGATGGCTTCGATCAGGCCGACGCCGTAACTCACATAGATTTTTGGAGTCAGAAACCGGCCCACCACCAGGGAAGCCTGATCGCCTTGTTCACTACTTTCAACGCGCATCTCGTCTAGACCAAAACGATCACCCACCACACGGGCAAGCTTGTCACCCCCGCCCAAGCCAACTGCCAGTGCCGCGTTCGCTATCATCGCGCCCTCTTCGCCAGTGGCCGTTTCCATAGGGCGACCCAGTATCAGGTAAGACAGCATATCGGTCTGCCCCATAGCCGGGCTGGAAAAGAGCTCCAACTGCGGCTCCGCCAGACTGCCTTTGACCTTGACACCCGCCGTAATGGCATTGACATGGCGCACAGCACGCAGATCCAGCCCCGGGTTTGTCAGTGGGCCGCCTGCAAAAACCAGACGGCCGCGTTCGATTTCCAGGCGCTGGCCATAAGCCCGATAACGGCCTTCTAGCACATTGATTTCACCGCTTGCTTTGGTCAGCTGTCCGGGCTCCTCTTCCAGTAACAAGCTGCCGCCCAGCCGCCCCTCAAAACCAAACCCGAGAAAGTTAACCTTGTCACCCAGCGTCAACCTGACTTTGCTGGCGATGAGCCATTTTGGCTCCGATTGCTGCTCTCCCCCCACCATCACCGCATCATCGGACACCCGCGCTGCGGTGGTGACATCTTTGGGTTGCAGCTTGGCAAAAGGAATATCGACGTTACCGGTAATGTTGATGTTGTGATGTTGTATTTTCACCTGTAAATCCGGCGATACCTGCACCCGCGCCTCGGGAATGCGCGAGACCTCGAAGTTCTCGCCCTTAATCCCCAACTCGGTTAGCCAGCCCGCCGCGCTGTCGACCAACGTTTGCCCATGAATCGCAAGGCTGCCTTCACCGGATCGGGCACCCAGGGTGTAACGGATGGTTTCGTAGCCATCGCTCTGACCTTGCAGATTGAGCTGATCAAACCTCAGGCCGAACCGTGGTATGCGAAAGGCACCCTCGTGCAATTCAGCCTTGCCGCTGAACCGTGGCCGGGCGAGGGTGCCATCCACCGAGAGTGCCACGGTAACGGCGCCCTTAAGATCCTGAATTTCCGGTATCAAGGCTTCGACCAGTCCCAGGTCGCGCACCGTCAACTGCGCGTTTGCATGGACGTTTTGGTGTGGCGGATTGAGCGTCAGCAGTTGCGCTCTCGGCAAACTGACATCAAAACGCAACTGGTCGCCGTTATTCATGGCCAGTTCAGAGCTGGCTTTCACGCCCTGCGTGGTCAGGAATATATCCAGCACGCCCCCACGATAGGCCCACCGATTACGATCACCCTCAACGAGTGCGTAGTTCACCACGCCGGGCGGCAGAGTCATGTGAATAGCGCCCTGCAACTGATCTGGCTCGTGCATCTGCAATTCGGCAGTGGCATCGACCGTGCCTTCGAGCTTCAGGTCAGGCGGTAACCATCGACTAAACAGCAGGAGAGGCAACTGGCCTACCTGGATACTGGATTGCCACAACTCCCGGTCACGTTGCACGCTGCCACACAGACTGGATTGCTGGTTGTTGTGCCAGCATAACGATTCCAGTTGCAGGGTGTTTTCGCTGATAATCAGAACCGTCGGCGCTTTAAGTTGCCAGTCGTCAAATTGACTGCTCTGAATATCGGCACGAACAATCTGCCCCTGCCAACCTTTCGCATCCCGCTCTCCCTTGAGCTCGATATTGACATTGGCGATATCCGACGTGACCTGCGCGTGTAGCTGTTTCGAGTCGGCCGTGATGTCCACGGTTTGCAGTGTGTACCCGTTTAACATAAGCGCCTGTGCTGCCAAACGAATATCCATGTGTTGCCACTGCAACAGATCCAGTGCCACGGTGCCGTCAATGTGTCCTATCCGGTAGCCGGGCAAACCTAAATCCCGGCCATCGAACGTGGCTTTAATCACTGGCGCATCCTGCCGCCCTTCCAGCAGACCTGATGCCTGCAGCGTTCCCTGTAGTTGCGGGTAGAGCTCTGACAAATTATCCGCCTCGATGCGCCAGTCCAGACTCAGACTTTCGCCGACGCGACCCTGTGCGCTGACGTGAGACGTTCCCGAGTGAAAATCAAACAGCGGAATATCCATGCCCTCATCGCGCCAGGACATTCGACTGCGTAGAGATACCGGGTAACCCCGTAACCAGCCGTTGAGCTGGCTGATATCGACATCGGCCATGATGTGGTCATTCTGCATGCGACCACTGCTTTGCAGCTTTGCACTCAACTTGCCGGGCCAGTCCGGCCAGCGGCTGGCGGGGTTAATATCGTTTAGCTGCGCGTCGGCTTTCCACGACAACGCAGGTGACCACGTAAGCTGGCCGGTCACCATCGCTTCGCCATCCAGCGCCTGGATACGCAACTCCTGAAATCTCAACCCCTCCGCATTCCCCTCGGCGCGGGCATTCCAGTAAGAGGGTGCCGCCTGCGGCCAGGGACTTTCGGTTGCCAGTACGATCCGGTAATGATCGAGCGTGCCTTCAATATTGCCATGCCCACTGGCGCTGTCGAACCAGGACGTACCCTGCATAGGCCAACGCAAATTTTTCCAGTTCAGCACCAGCTTTATATCGTCTGCCTTGATGTCACCCACCGGGTCACTGAACAACCATTGGCCGTTTGCAGTCAGCTGCGTTTTGTTGCCAGGGATTTGCAAAGTCAGCTGCTCAATCTGTATGCCCTTGTCATGCAGTCGAGTGCGGAAACTGGCATTAAAGGAACCCGTTTCGGCGTAGTAACCATTACCTTTGCCAGACACCTCCGCCGTGACAAGGTCACCCTTGCCCTGCAGTTTTAACTGCCCGGTGACCGCCGGCCAGTCCGGTAAAAGTTTTGCCGTATCAAACGCACTGACATCCACCGCTGCCTGCCAGTTAAATTGCCCGGCGAGGTCATTCAATTCGGCATGCAGGCTTAGCTGTAACGGCCCTGTCAGCTGCTGTTTTAACTGCGTTTGTTGGAGGTTGCCAACCAGCTGACCATGGCCTTGAATGACAGCCCTGTCAGGCCCTGTAAATTGCCAGCCTATGTCCAAATTATGGGGGTAGTTTGCGGTTGGCTGGAGCTCGCCTTTTACATCCACCATGACGTTTTCGGCACGGACCGAAAGCTGTTGGATATGAATGTGACTGAACAGGGTACTGGCATTGAGGCGAATTTGTTGCAGATGAATAGTTTGTTCATCCTGCTGAATAGTCACGTCATCAATCTGCACATCTTCCAACGACATACGCCAGGGTAAATAGACATCCGGCAGTTGCAGATTTTCCGGTGAGGTATCAGCGGTTGGGGGCAGGGTGATATGTAAAGACTGAATGTGTAGCAGCGGTACCTCAATGTTGGCCGTAAACAACGCGCTCGGATGCCAGTCGACGATGAGCTGCCTGGCCTTGATGTGCACGTCTGCTTGCTGGTAGTCGACACCGGTGAGTGTCATCGGGCCAATCAGTCGGCCTTCAATTTTCTCAATACGCAAACCATCCGGCAGATAGGCTTTAGCCTGCTGATAAACCCAGTTCATGCCACTCTCGGTTAGCAACAACCCGGTTACAAACAGGACTGACAGCAGTATAAAAACAAGGATAATGCGTACGGCAGATTTCATAAATCCGGCCCGATATTGATATGTAACCGCCATGGCTGGTCGTCGCGAGACAGGGCACTCGCCAGATCAATCCGCACCGGCCCCACCGGAGATTTCCAGCGAAAACCAAAACCGGCGCCGCGTTCCAGCTTCACGGTGAGATCGTCGGCGGCATTGCCCGCATCATAGAACACGGCAATACCCCACTTGCTGCTTAAACTATGCTCCAGCTCGATGCTGCCCACCATCAAGTATTGACCACCAACGACCTCACCATTGGCACCCACCGGACCCAGTGCCTGATAACCATAACCGCGCACACTATTACCACCGCCAGTGAAGAAACGTAATGAACCGGGCAACTCCGCAAATGTCTGGGTTACGATACGCCCGAGGTTGCCGCGCGCGATGACACGATCATCAGCACCCAGCGCGCTTATAGCCTTGAGGCCACCCTGAATTTGCACAAACGACGTATCAGACACGAGTTTTTCACTGGCGCCACGCACGCCTATATCAAAGCGCAAACCATCAATGGCAACGATAAAGTTATTACCCCAGGTACGGTTCCAGTTAACGCCGGGAATGACCAGAACAGTCGAGCCGCTTTGATCAGCCACCACGAAATCTTCCTGTTCATAATCCACTGAAACAGATTCTCGCCAGTTGCCGCGGCTACGTTTTAGACTGGCGCCGATCGTACGTATAGTGCTTTCGCTGGTATCGGTGTTCTCGTTGATAACACCGGCGCTGTACACCATCTGATCGGTACGCGGGTTGAGTACCGGTACCCGGTAATGTGCTTCTACGGTATACCCGAGTTCCGAAACCTTGGCCTCGGTATCGAATCGATGGCCGCGGGAATTCAACAGCGGAATCTGCCAGCCAAACTTGGCGCGTGCACCGGTATCACTACCGTAACCCAGCCCAACGCTGTAACGATGCAGCGTGCGTGGTGTCAGCATCACGCTAACGGGTATTTCGTCGCTGCCCGGCTGCAGCGCCCCCGGCGAAACCTCAACCGTACGAAAATATTCACTATCATTGAGCGCCTGCTGCAAATCAATCACCTGAGTGAGCGTGTAAGGTGACCCGCGTTCAAATGGAATATAACGACGCAACAAATCATCATCGATTGCGTCTTGCTGTAACAGCACTTCGCCAAAGTGATATCGAGTGCCCGCATCATAGTGAAGGTGGATACGTGCTTCGTAGGCGTCAAGGTCAATATCGATACGATGCTCAATAAAGCGCGCATTGAAATAACCACGATCGGATGCGAATCTGGCCAAACCGGCTTTTAGTTCTTCATATTGAACATGATTAAAAATATCGCCTTTTTGCAAAGGCAGTTTACTGATCAGCATTTGCAATTCAGGGTCATCACGCATCGCACCACTGACAACAAAATCAAACTCACCGATAGGCAAAGCCGGGCCGGGGTCAATACGATAAATGGCCCGCCAGTGATCGGGCGATTGCTGTGTTAACTCGGATGTAATGACGGGGCGATAATAACCAAATGGCTGCAATGCGCTGGCTATTTCCTGCACTGCCTTGGTGTGTAATCGACGCAGCCTGCCTTCCGTCAAGAGTGCATGCTCTTTTTGTTGCTCGATACTCAGGAACAGACGGACATTATCTTCCAGTGGCTGGTCGATACCACTGATTACAACATTGACTTGGGTTTGTGCCAACAATGTAACGGAGAATAAACAGCTCAACAGAACCATCAGCATGCGCTGCGTGTTAGACATTCAGGTTCCTTGGCTTAACCAGCAACAACATGGGAGAATTTTCTATTCATATCTATATCTATTAAGTAATTAAGAAATGCCGACTATCACAGGCAAGAATAAAACACCATTCATCAAAAAACGATCTGCAAAAAACGGGCTCACGCATTCACTTCTACCAGGACGTCTCGATTCACAATCCCGTTAAAAAATGGATTCCGA
>JANOOU010000574.1:0-2454 GCA_031421475.1 Gammaproteobacteria bacterium
GTTTGGCTGCCTATGCCTCACGTCAGTGGCAACGGCCCTCTGTGCAGTTATGGGTTAATCAGGAACGTCCGCCGCTATAAACACGGCAACATGGCGCTCGAGAGAGACGCGCCAAAAGCGGCGCCCTTCAACTTTACGTTGAGGCTGTAGAAAAACCAAAATGAAAATATTTCGGTTACGTACCGAAGAAAATTGGCTTCACAGAATGCACCAGAATTGACGATCGCGGTGTCGACAAGAGTTTCGTCGCCACACAATTCGCTGTCAAAATATTTTTTAATAGTTTTTCTACAGCCTCGTTAGCCTGAAAGGTTTGCATATGGAACAAAATGTAAATTTATTAGAAACCACATGGAAAGAATATAGCAAGGTACTACTCTCCTTCATCCGTAGGAAAATCAATTCTTATGAGGATGCAGAAGATATACTCGCCGATGTATTCGTGAAATTGGCCAAGCAGGCTGAACTGTCCAGAGTTCCCGATAAACTTCCCAATTGGCTATATCGCGTGGCCAGAAACGCGATTATCGATTTTTATCGTACGCATAGGCCGCTTGAAAAGCTGCCAGAGGACATTGTACAAGGACGCCTAGAGCCACAAGTGTTAACTGAATTATCAGCATGCATCATTCCAATGATTCAAGAGCTACCGGACGCTTATAGACTACCAATACTCCTGTCAGAGATAGAAGGTAAAAAGCAGAGCCAAGTTGCTAAAGAGTTGGGAATAAGCCTATCAGCGGTAAAATCTAGAATTTCTCGAGGCCGCAAAAAGCTAAAAGCCCTTATGGCGAAGCGTTGCATACTGTCTCGTGATGAAAGTGGTCGAGTTTTAGATTACAAACAGAAAAGCTGAGTATTTCTGTAATTAGCGGTCCAGAGAATTAGTCGTTTTTATATGCATCCTTTTCTTGGGTTTGTCGTCTTTACCCAAATGTCGATTTTCGACATTTTCACTGACATGAGTCCTAGAAAAGGAGACGCATCTTGAGCAACCCCATCCAAGCACCGTTGTTTACCCCGTTTACCGTTAATAATCTATCGCTTTCAAATCGTATCGTGATGGCGCCAATGACGCGCGCGCAATCGCCTCGAAATGTTCCTACGCTTGAGACCGCACAGTATTATCGGCGCCGCGCCGAGGGAGGGGTGGGTCTTATTATCACGGAATGTACATTCATCAATCATCCCGTCGCCAACGGTATTCCAAATGCACCCGCATTCCATGGGGAGGAGGCGCTAGCAGGTTGGCATAGAGTGGTGCGCGAGGTACATGACGCGGGCGGCAAAATTATGCCGCAGATTTGGCATGCGGGCTCATCTCGCAATAGGGGTACGGCACCCAATGAGGCGATACTCAGTGTTGGTCCTATGGACAAATTTGAGAATAAACAGCAAACAGTAAGAGGCATTACGCAAGCGGATATCCAAGATATCGTTGCTGCTTTCACACAAGCCGCTATCGATGCGCAGGCAATGGGTTTTGACGGTGTAGAAATACATGGCGCACATAGCTACCTCATCGATCAATTTCTCTGGAAGGAAAGCAACCAGCGCACAGATGAGTATGGCGGGAGTTTGCAGAACCGCGTCAGATTTGCCTGCCAGGTTGTTGCGTCAGTACGTGCGGCTGTTGGAGATACCTTCCCCATTCTGTTTCGTTTTTCACAATGGAAGCTGACAGATTACGAAGCAAAAATTGCAGATACCTCCGATGAGTTGGAACAAATACTTGTTCCACTTGTCGAGGCGGGTGTTGATATATTCCATGTCAGTACGCGTCGTTTCTGGCAGGCGGCGTTTCAGGGTTCGGAGCGAAGTCTCGCCAGCTGGACCAAAAAAATCACCGGGAAACCCGTGATTGCTGTTGGCAGTGTCGGTATTGACAATGAATTCTCACTTGATATCTTTGCCGAAACTATCCAATCACAACCAAAATCTTTAGATTTGGTGGAGAGCAGGTTACATGCAGGTGACTTTGACTTCGTTGCGGTAGGTCGTGCCATACTCGCCGACCCCAATTGGGCGCATAAAATTAAGTCGAATCAGTTAAACAGTATCATTCCGTTCTCTTCAGGGAGTCTTGGAACGTTGAGTTAAATATACCCATCGCGGATTTACTGTTTTAAGTTATACGCACATGTAGAGATTGGTAGCCGGGTCTCATGTGTCTGAGGAGTGGAAGATAGAGGAACAGGGAAAATGTGAAGATGCTCGCCAGACCCTAAAGAGTCTGTCAAAGGTGCACTGACAAGAATGTGGGTAATTATATTTTCACTATAGATATCATCACTATCATACAAATTCACCACAAAACGGTAACTAATGTAAAATCTAACAACGCGCTCAACCACGCTCGCTTGTCTCGCTCAGGCCGCCAACTCGCTGCGCGGATTGGCGGCTGGTTAGCACAACGTTCGGTAATATTTATAAACAATAATGGTGTAATTTCAA
>JANOOU010000575.1:0-2355 GCA_031421475.1 Gammaproteobacteria bacterium
CATACCAGAAAATCATTGCCGTCATGTTGCAACAAATAAACGTAAACACCAAGTCACCATTCGTCCGATTACGCTACGCTAATCTGACCTACAAGCCCTAAATACAATATCAAATCGTCTGCTTTCGGGATGCATTGATTAGACAACAATGATTGACGGCTCCTGGCCACCACCGGAAGCATATTTGCACATCACAATTGGCAACTTTGCGTTGCAAGCCGCCATTCAAATCATCTCCCGGTCCTCTGCTAATTTCCTATGTATGCACGGTGAAACTTCGATTTAAATCTCGGAACAATTTACGTTAGCAGGCGCTGTTTGCAAACGCCGTGATTTTTCTGTCTGTTTTTCTGTTTGGTTTTGTGCGCTGCAGTTGCCGTTGTTTATGGATGCGTTACGATTCGACAATCTTGCCAGCACCTCGCGCTGCCTGCCGTAAAAACGCCCGCAACCGTCCTGGTTGTACCGGTTTGTGTAACAGGCTGAATCCCGATTTGTTTACAGTGCTCAATTGTTCTGGCCCGGTATCACCCGTGATAATTAAAGCCGGAATATCGCTGCCCCATTTTGATTGCACCGCGCGAATGGCATCCACGCCGGTTAGATTTTCTCGCAATCGGTAATCTGCAATGATGACATCGGGAGCGGTGTGCAAGTTGTTTAGTGCTGCCTCTGCCGAAGCGGCGACGATGACGGCGTAACCCCATTCTGACAATAGCGATTCCACGGCTTTGCGCACCTCTGCTTCGTCATCAATTACCAGTACGCGCATGCCCTTGCTATCCGCGTGAGGCAAGATAAGTGCCTGTTCGGTGGTGAGGGTGGCCAGTGGCAAGGTGAGGGTGAAGGTGGTGCCTGCGCCCGGTTCGGAGTGCAACGTCAGGTTGTGATTGAGTAAATGGCTCAGGCGTTTGACAATTGCCAAGCCCAAACCGAGACCTTTGTTGCGATCACGTTCGGGGTTTTGCAGTTGTACAAATTCGTTGAAAATTTCATGCTGATGCTCGGCTGAAATGCCGATGCCGGTGTCCTGAATATCGATGGTAACTTCGCTGTGTTTTGCAGCGCAGCGCAGCTGAATACAGCCACTCGGGGTGTAGCGGATGGCGTTGCTGATCAGGTTGCGCAGGATGGTTTCGAGAAGTGCCGGGTCCGTGTTGGCAGCAATGTTCTCGCATTGCATCGTCAAAGCCAGTCCGTTGTTGCGGGCCTGTGGTGTGTATTCATTAGCGAGATGCTGGAACAAAGGTTGCAGATTGCTGCTGCGGATGCGGGGTTGCACCACGCCCGCGTCAAGCCGTGACACATCGAGCAGCGCATTGAACAAATTTTCGAGCGCGTTGACGCTGCGTTTAATGCTATCGAGTAAATCGCGGGCGTCGGGCTGACGAATTTTTTCATCGAGGCTGGCGGTGAATAACGTGAGCGCGTGTAACGGCTGGCGTAAATCGTGACTGGCGGCGGCGAGAAATTTCGATTTCGCCAGATTAGCATCCTCTGCCTTGTTTTTTTCAATTTGCAATTGCTGCACCAACTGGAGGTTTTCGAAGCCAAGACGGATAGCCGCCAAAGCTGATTTTTTCGAGCTGTGTCCCAGCGACAGCAGAATGACCAGCGTCATGATGACCAGTGCTGCCAGCACCTGGTATTCGATGTCGCCTTCCAGAAACAGGCGCACGGCGGACAGCGCCAGTGGCGGGACAATAAACGCGTAATAACTTTGCAACCAGTACGACAGAAGGCTGATGGAGCCAGCGCACAAGCCAATAATGGCGACAAAGAGAAATACCTGAAGCGCAGTGGAGCCCGGTACAAAAAACAGCATGCTGGCAGCGCCCCAGGCTAGGCCGTTTGCCAGAAGCGCCAGCGTAAAATACCGCCCCCAGCGTGGCGCCTCTTCTGCGGTGCGGGGTTGCCGAAAGTAGAATGCAGGGATTGACTGGGTAACAGCGGAAATCAGAAAAATCGCCACACCCCAGACCATCACCATGGCCGGATCGACCCGCTGCCACATAATCCAGACCATCGCGATGGGCACCAGTACGGTGCCGGCAACGCGCGGCAGGCTATGGAACAGATGTTCGAGCGCCTGCGCGTTAACCTGCTGCGCATAGAGATCTGGCTCGGTGGGGTTAATGGTATGGATGGACTGCTCCATTGAGGGCATAGGATTTTCTTTGATCATTGTTTGGTATTTGAAAATCGATCCGACACAGGGGGAGGTGAGGGCGCAGTCTGACAGCTTTGTTTTTTTGTGCCTGCGATAAATCTCGTAGCGTATTAACCGTTGGGGTTATTTTTGGTTTATGTTTTTTTAATCGGCTAAATCTCGATTTGGGTGCCGAGTTCCAGCAC
>JANOOU010000576.1:0-3717 GCA_031421475.1 Gammaproteobacteria bacterium
CCAAGACAAGGCGAAAATGACGAAAAAAGCGGAGTGTACACAGAGTACATGAGTATTTTTTTGTCATTTTTAACGCTGGATTGGCGAGCGCAGTAGTTTTACAACAAGCTGTTAAGCCCGATTATAGACAGTCGATAGCACCTTATTAATCCGAACAGGGCAATACAAACGTAGCGCCTCAAAATATATATGTCCCGGTTTCCGTAACATCATCTTGCACCGATCCCGGCATTTCCTTACAAATCCGTCGTGCTCAATCAACCGATTTTTAGTCTGCATGGAATAAAGTCCACGTCTATTTTAGTAACCCGACATCCTGCCCATGATGAAATCAACACCGATCTACAGACCACGCCACGCAGAACTCAATCCATCGGTGCGGGTTAATTCCGGCTCCGGTTTAACAGCGTAAACGATTCCGCACAACATCGACAAAACAGATTTTCAGCATCATCAAACCGTCGCTGCCGGAAAATGTGTCGATATTTTTTACGAATTAAACAAAAATTACATGCTTAATTGCGTTTTTATTTAAAAAAACACATTGATTTAAATAAATCACTTTGAATATCTTTTCATCAATGCACTATAATACCGTTGCTTCAACTAACCGAGGAAATGTAATGGCCCGTAAAAAAACAGTCCGTACCAAGAAAGCCGCTGGCAAGAAAAATCCTCTTGCTACTTTAAAAGCCAAACTGGCAAAACTGACGACTGACCTGAAAGTTATACAGGCAAAAGTAAGTGATGCAAGCAAACGCGCCGCTGCACTGGAAAAAGCGCAAGCTGTCCCAGCTGCCAAAAAAGCTTCTGCAAAGAAAGCTGCTCCCAAGAAAAAGGCCCGTAAAAAACGCGCCGCCAAGAAAGCCATGTAATACCTAAGGGGCCGCAAGGCCCCTTATTTTTAACACACCCCTCCGTCTGGCCTCAATCTTCCTGAGTTTAGGCTTCCTGAATTCAGTTCAGCCCGACTCAAGTTTTGCTCCCCTCAAAAAATCACCTTCCTCCATCGCCCGGTTTCCCGCATGAGAATATTCAATGTACTATTATCTGAAACAGGCCCTGCACATCCCATCTCATTGCGGAATTGAATAAACGTCATGGAAAATTTGTATCTAGCCCGCCAACCCATCTATCACCGCAACCAAACCGTCATCGGTTATGAATTGCTGTATCGCAGTAGTAGCGTCAACTCGGCCAATGTTAATGACGACAACCAGGCCACACTCGAGACCCTATTAAATAGCTTTATGCATATTGGCCTGGAAAACATTGTTGGCAGCTCATTGGCGTTTCTGAATCTGCCCGTTGATTTTGTTACCAACCAAACACTCACGCCCATGTTCAAGGGACAATGTGTTTTGGAAATTCTGGAAAGCGTAACGCCGACGACACAGGTCATCAGTGGATTGAAATTCCTTAAGCAGCAGGGTTATCAGATAGCTCTGGATGATTTTGAATACTCGCCTAAACACCGAGCATTTCTGGAATTGGCCGATTACGTCAAACTGGATGTGAATAACAAATCCGAGCAGGATATACGTAACCAGCTGACTCAGCTTAAGCCCTATAAGGTAAAGGTGGTGGCCGAAAAAGTTGAAACACCCGACATGCACAAGCTGTGCATGCAACTGGATTTTGATTATTTCCAGGGTTATTTTTATTGCCATCCGTTAATGATCAACCAGAAATACATGCCCGCCAATAAAATAGTGGTGCTGGATTTACTGGCTAAACTGCAAAATACCAATATCGATCTGGCTGAAATTGAAGCGGTGCTCTCGCAAGACGTCAGCCTCGCCTACAAGCTACTGCGTTATATAAACAGTGCCACATTCTCCCGCCGCAAGGAAATCAGCTCCATACAGGATGCCGTGGTGATGCTGGGCATCAATAATGTGCGCAACTGGCTATCACTCATATTAATGTCCAAAATCCTGAGTGACAAACCGGCCGAACTCATCGTCACCGCCCTGGCGCGAGGCAAGATGTGCGAATTACTGGCTGCAAAACAAAATCCCGCAATTGCTTCGCAAATGTTCATCACCGGTCTGTTTACTGTCATTGATGCACTGATGGACAAGCCCATGGCTGAATTGCTGGATACCATTGTACTGAGCATACCGATACGTCTGGCATTACTGGATAAATCCGGCCCACACGGGGCCATACTCACTCAGGTATTACATTATGAAGAAGGGAATTGGGACAAACTACTGCAATCCGACACCTGCCCCGAGGTATTCAGAACCCTCTACCTCGAAGCCATACAATGGGCCGATGCCACCATGAACGCACTGCACTGACCGGAGGTACACCATAACAAATAAATTTTTTTTCGCTGACCCCCATGAAAATTTTATGAATATCGGCTAGCATTTCGCCGCCGCGGCAATGGACTGCATAGACCCTTGCCTCACCAACCCAAAAAGCTTTCAGGTGATTTTATATGCATGATGACGAAAACCCGAACATTGTCGATACCGACAAACCCAAAGCCAACAACAACCCGAAACCCGATAAAACTATCCGCAAGAAACTGGAAAACTATCTGGATGATCTTGAATTAAGACGACAGCTGAATGACTGGGATGATAGGGTCGACGATAAATGACCTGTCCCCGATTTCATATACACCCAGAGAAGAACACGCATACAGCATTCGCCAAGTCATAAGTCCGTGGTGCCCAAAGCCTTATCCGCAGATTACCGTGGAAATAATCTGTGGAAATCTGCGTAATCTGCGTAATCTGCGGATGATATTAATCAGCCATAATTTTGGTGGATGCGCTACGCTTATCCACCCTACCTTACTGCATTAACCGCAACTCATCACCCTTCTGATTCAGCTCAAGATGCTTCAAAAAGGCCATACCGAGCAAGATTTCATCAGTACCGGCGTTGGCAAGAATACTGCCTCGTATGTTTTTCAGGGTAATCTCACCCAGCGATACCGAATCCAGTTGCGTACTGAATGCCATACCGGTTCCATTGGCAGTTTGTGTTGGGAATGCATGGCCTTTTTTCAGACCCAGACGCTGTGCAGTGGCTTCCGGTATCGCCACATCCGTAGCACCCGTATCCACCAAAAACACCACGGGCTGACCATTAATCGCACCCGTTGCCACATAATGACCGTATTCGTTACGTTGCAACACAATCTGCTTGCGGCCATTCACCGTGCTGGTTTCAACAGCGGCATTGGGATTATTCATATTATCGATCAGCTTGCTAAACAGCAGCGTTAACAACAAAAAGAAAATAATCCAGCCGACGATAATCATCCCCGCACTGGCGCGGCGACTAAATGTTTCATCATCATTATTATTTTGACGGCTCATGACTTACGTTATCTTGAAACAACCCTGGCTGACAAGCCAACGGGCTAAAATATAAAAAATCTGGACACCACTGCGCGTCAACATCCCTGCTGTTGCAGCCAGGCGGCAATAATATCAATCATTTCCAGCGTGGTATTACGATCGCTAAATAAATGATCTGCTCCCGCCATTTGCACCATACGACTCTCACCCTGCGTACTACTAGTAATGTGTTGCGCCGCATCCGCTGCAACCAAATCATCACATTCGGCAGTCACGGCCAACACCGGTATTGCATAACCTTGCAGCAGTTGTTGCATGTTAGTGGCGCGCACGTCCTGTAGAAATTGTGGCTTCACCGGATAGTGCGCACCGGCCACTGTAATATGAGCCGCAT
>JANOOU010000577.1:0-12212 GCA_031421475.1 Gammaproteobacteria bacterium
GCACGCGGTGGCGGTGCAACCACGGGATGTACCGACGATAAGGTGCGGTTCGTGCTCACTCTTCGCAAATAACGAGTGAGCATGTTGGAGCAGGAAGGCGTGGCGGTGCTTTAATCGGCCGCGTCAATCCGCACCGGCTGATGTCTTTTGCTCAATTATCATCTTGCCCGATTCTTTGGTGACTTTCAGGCTCTCCAGAAAAGTCATGCCCAGCAAAATATCTTCTGGATAATTTCCATCAATGACCATCGCATCAATATTTTTTTGTTCCAGCTGCCCCAGTTTCACTGAGCGTAATTTCACCCGCCAGGCGCGCGCCACACCGGAGGCCGTCGATACTTGCGCAGGCTCGCCATCGAGTCGATATTGTATGCCCAGATTTTTCGCGTCGCTGGCACTCATGGCCACGGCGGTTGCGCCGGTATCAATCAGAAAACGTGCTGAACGTCCATTGATGCTGCCATGCGTAAAAAACATACCGCGTGTATCGGCCATAATTTGTTCGCGAATATGCAGCTGTTTTTGATAAGCCATGGTAATGGCGCTGCCCGCTGTGTAGGCAGTTTGTACACCACCAATTTCAAGCACCGCCTCATGACTGGTTGCGGAAATCATTTTTACACCCGCATGAGATTGTCCGGCTGACAACACTTTTGATTCACCATCGATCGACAGCATGGCTTTACCCGGAAACAAGGCCTGAACCTGAATATTGTCAGCAGCAAAAACGTCCAGTGACAAAAAAAATAAACAAAATACAATGCTGTTATTTTTCACGTTATAAACCCATGCAATAGCTGTAAAACAAGACAAGCCATGACACCGGCCAATACATCGTCCACCATTATGCCAATACCACCGCGTACATGTTTATCCAGCCATGAAATCGGCCAGGGTTTGACAATATCAAAAAAACGAAATGCAACAAAACCCGCTAACATCCACCACACACCAAAAGGCAGTGCCGTCATGGTCAGTAAATAACCGGCAATTTCATCAAATACAATAGCGGGATGGTCATGCACGTGTAATTGTTTGCTGGTGTAATCGCAAATCGCTATACCGGTTACACTAATCAACAACACCGCAACGAGATACCCGCTCAAACTCAAAGGACTTAACAACAGATATATCGGTATGGCTGCTACAGTTCCAAATGTACCCGGTGCCTTGGGCAATAATCCGGAACCAAATCCCAGCGCCAGAAAATGCACAGGATGTTTTAAGTAACTTACCGGAATTTTTATTGAAGATTTCATTTATGATCAACGAAGTGATTGTAACCCGTGGCGTTAAACTTTATTTCCTTCCCGCTTGTATCCAAACACTGCACGCCCTCGCCTGCTTGTATTTCACCGATACAGGTTAATCGGATGTGCGCTTTTTTGGCTATGGCATCCAGTACAAACGCATGCTGCGGTGGTACAGTAAAACACAATTCATAATCATCACCACCGGTGGCGATCACCGACCAATCAATGGTTGTTGCGAAATAAACTTGTAGCTCATCGGATAGGGGTAATTTATCGAGATGAATTATTGCCCTGCAACCACTGGCATGCGCGATATGTCCCAGATCAGCAATTAAACCGTCTGAAATATCGATGCCACATCGGCTGACCGCCAGTAATTCACGCCCCAGATTCACCCGCGGCTCAGGACGATTCAGTCTGGATAAACAATACGACAAAGGTACTGCGGATAAAATACGGCCCGCCGAATATAACAATCCCAGAGCCGCATCACCCAATGTACCGCTGACATAAATCTTATCGCCGGGTCTGGCTGCATCACGCCGTAACGTCTTGCCAGGTGATATAAAACCCGTTAATTGTATCGTTATACTTAAGGAGCCAGAGGTGGTATCACCGCCAATAAGTTGCACACCATAATCGCCTGCCAACTCTGAAAACCCGCGCATAAATTCGCGCAGCCAGGTCTCGTCAGCTGTAGGCAAAGTGATCGCCAACATCGCCCACGCAGGCATGGCGCCCATTGCAGCTAAATCACTTAAATTAACGGCCAGTGCCTTGTAACCCACATCAACTGCAACCGTGTCATGTGGAAAATGCACACCTGCCAGCAGTGTGTCGGCTGTCATCACCAACTGCATATTGGCAGGTGGCTGTAATATCGCAGCATCATCGCCAATACCCAGTATCACATCGCTGCGCGATAATGTGCTGGATTTAAAACAGGTATTAATAAGGTCGAATTCGGACACAGCAGATGGATAATAGTTTGAAGAAGATAGCATGCACTGTATCAGATTCCGGATCGAACGGCCCGCAATTTAATTAACAGGGAATGCAAATCATTGAAACGAAATGGCTTCTTGAAGCCTGAAACAAAATTCAATCCTTTATTAAGGGCGCTTAACCGGGCATTCTGCAATACATCATCATGAAACCCTGTCATCAATATAAGTTGCGAACAAGATTTTCTTTCAGCCAGAAAATCAATAACCTCAAATCCGCTCATATTTGGCATAATCAAATCGAGTATTATTACATCTAAATCATTATTATATTGGGCCACGAACTCCCTGGCATCACAATAGTGTGACGCGGCATAACCTGACATATTCGCAACATCCGCGATTAATCGGGCCATACTTGGATCATCGTCAACCACCACCAGTTTTTGTGAAATATCCTCATTCATTCAAAGAATCTTTATCAAGAATTTCGCGTACTTTTCTTATTAATACGTCTTTACGAAACGGCTTCAATAAAATATTGGTTTCATATCGCGTATAGGATTCATCCATAATCTTATTTCCAACAAAACCCGATACCAATAAAACCTTGATTGCCGGATTCATTGCCTGCGCTTGTTTCGCCAACTGATAACCATTCATATCAGGCATGATGACATCCGTTAATAACAATTGGATATCCGGTGATGATTTTATTATATCCAATGCCATATGCGCATGACCGGCCGATACAACATCGTAACCGAGTTCTTTTAGATATTGAACGGTTAGCTCAAGCAGTGCTGGCTCATCATCTACAACCAGAATTTTTTCATTGCCAGTCACTATCGCGTCATGATAATTAACGCTTTCAATTTCCGCAACATTCTCCGCAAGTGTCATAGGTAAATAAATATTGACCGACGTGCCTACACCTGATTCAGAATAGATATTAATCAGCCCGTTATTGCGTTTAACAAAACCGTATACCATTGCCATCCCCAGACCCGTACCTTTTCCAACCGGCTTGGTTGTAAAAAATGGTTCATATATTTTCTCGAGCACTTCCGCACTCATTCCTGTGCCTGTATCAGAAACAGTTAACTTAACATAGGGTCCGGTCGTTATATTTTGCAATTGCCGGACCTGAGCTTCATCCAGCCAGACATTGCGCGCCATAATGGTTAATCGGCCGCCGGCAGCCATGGCATCACCTGCATTGAGTACAATATTCAGCATGGCATCTTGTAGCTCGCCTTTGTTGGTACGAATTGGCCACAAATCAACCGGCACGTCATATTCAATACTGACCTTAGGCGTAAGCGAACGCATAAACAGCATATTCATTTCAATAAAGCATTCATTCAAATCTAGTTTTTTATCATCATTGATCTGTTTTCTGGAGAAAGACAACAACTGCCGCGTTAGGTCAGTACAACGCATAGTGGCGCGTGTCGCTGTTTCAACCATACGCGCCACACCAGCCTGCGTACCCACAGCATGATTAATCATATCCAGATACCCTATCACCACACCCAACTGATTATTAAAATCGTGCGCAATACCCCCTGATAATTGACCTATCGCTTCCATTTTTTGCGCGCGCCTCAACACAGCCTCGGTTTTACGGTGCTCGGTTATATCCGTTGAAATGCTACAAATCGCGTATATTTTATTATTGATATCAAACAGCGGAAACTTCACGCTAATATACACATGCTCTCCGTCTGCCTGATCAAACTTTTCCTCGAATTCTACCGGAAGTTTATTTTTCAATACCTGTTGATCGTTATTGACGAATTTTTCGGCAATTTCATGAGAAAAAACGTCGTAGTCGGTTTTCCCTTTGATATCTTTATTACTGAACTTGAATAATTTTTCATGCTGTTTGTTTATTAACAAAAATTTACCGGTCATATCTTTAATATAAATGATGGCTGGCGTGTTATCGAGGATCGATTGCGACTGGAATTTGTGATTTTTGAGTTGTTTAAAAATCATGGCATTCTCAATAACAACACTGATATGCCAGGCGAATAACTCAAGCAGCGACTGATCCTCCTGTGTAAAACTTCCGCCACCTTCTTTACCCAGGCCGGATAATCCACCGACAATATTACCGCGCGACATCAATGGCACCAGCAACGCCGATTCCATGCCTTGCGCCCACGCAACATTCTTACCCATTAGCGACTGGCTACCTTCGCCAAAGTACAATGGCTGTCTATTCGACAACACCCAGCCACACATACCCACATTGAGTGGAAAGGATTGTCCTAGAATAAGCTCTGAATTTTTACCACTGGCAGCCAGATAGGAATAGATTTGCCGGTCTTCATCAACAATGGGGACAATCATCTGGCCGGCGCCAATCAGCTGCCGGGCTTTTTCTGCAACGACAGTCAATATCTGATCCAGATCCAGCAAACTGCTAATGTCACGCACAACGTCATTAACGCATTGCAGATGGTGCTGTGTTTTTTTTAATTCTTCCCGAAGTCGATTACACTCGACTTCGATTTCAGACTCTCTGGTGCGATTAATTGTCATAGGTAATAATTAAAATACGGCATTGTAATGTGAAACATCAGTGTCCATTACATAGGTACTAACACCTAAGACCTCGGCGTTAACCAATAAATCGTTGTCCACATCCAGTGCCAGCACATCAATACAGGGCTGGCATATTTTAAATTTCACACCCAGATCACTCGCTTCTGCCAACAGTTTCTGCACGGTGGGTGAGCCTTTTTTCTTCATGATAAACCGCAGTAAATGCGGCCCCAGACCAAAATAATTTAACCCGGAGAGCGGCAGGTGATCAGCACCATCGTGGTTAAGAATTTTAATTATCCGCTGTAGTGCCACATCGGTTTCAGGCGCGCGTCCGGCAGATCTATTTTTCGACAACTTCCATTTTTTGAGTGCAAACATACCGGCCGGTCTCTTAATGACATTAATACCGTAAAGCACAAACCACAAATTAACCTGCTGGCCCATGGCTGCCATGGCACAAGCCACCTCAAGCGCGATTATAGCTTTATCGAGCTCGCCACTTACCAGCAAGATCGTGGCAATTTTTTTATTAGCTTCAGTCACCGGACGTTGAATACCTGATTGTTAACAACGAATTAAAA
Source organism: Gammaproteobacteria bacterium (assembly GCA_031421475.1). GTDB lineage: Bacteria > Pseudomonadota > Gammaproteobacteria > SZUA-229 > SZUA-229 > JACPVK01. Next base: position 5,335 of record JANOOU010000577.1, read on the forward strand.
TACTGACCTGATTTGCAGATTCGTTTTCTACGGCAAGAACTTCAAGCTGTAGGGCGCGACAAAAATCTCTAACGCTGATTTCGAATATCGGATCATCACCGGTGATCTTCAGCACTTCGCCTGGCTGCATTTTTTTTGCCGCCTTGGCGAGTTCGATCAAGGGCATTGGACAAGATTGGCCATTCACACAGATGGATGTTTGGGGAGTGGGCATAACCAAAACCTCAGTGTAGTAAAGCAAACACATCCCTAGTAATCAGGGTGTCAGGTTATATAGCACAATCGGGAGGGGAGAATATTGGGTGTGGCGGCAGTGACAGGGGGTTACACAGTACCCTAACCGCGATGTATCTCTACAGGACGGCACTGACGTGCCAGCTTATCAAGCACGCCGTTAACAAATTTATGGCTTTCCGCCGAACCAAAAGCGCGCGCCATATGAATGGCTTCCTTGATTATTACTTGATAGGGAACATCGAGGCGGTTGCACAGCTCCCAGGCAGACAAGCGCAAAATCGTCTGCTCAACCGGGTCCAGCATCTCGTTCAGGCGATTGATATAAGGCGACAGCATGGCATCAATTTCGGTCAGCTCGGCGGGTACACCATGCAACAAATCATGAAAGTACTCGACGTCTACTTTTTCCATATTTTGTTCGGCATGAAATTGCACTTCAATATCGCTCAGATCATTACCACTGAGCATCCATTGATATAAGGCCTGCATGGCTTTTTCACGAGCACCACTACGACGTCTGGCAAGACTGGCTTCACCCATAATCAGGAAATCTTCGCCATGACATTCACCATTTCGATGGCGGTAACAGCGGCTTCTGCACCCTTGTTACCCGCTTTGGTGCCGGCACGTTCTATCGCCTGTTCAATAGAATCTGTGGTTAACAGTCCAAAGATCACCGGTATGCCGTGATCTAGCGCCACCGATGACATGCCCTTCACGGCGGCACCGGCAACAAAGTCAAAATGTGGCGTCGATCCACGAATCACAGCACCCAGACCGATGATGGCTTCGTAGTTTCCGGTTTGTGCCAAACGCTGCACCACCACCGGCATTTCGAAGGCACCGGGTACTTTAATAACGGTGATACGGTCAGCAGGTACGCCGTGCCGTGTCAATGTATCCAGGGCGCCGGCGAGCAAGTTTTCCACGATAAAACCATTGAAACGCGCAACAACGACGGCAAAACGGCCGGTGGTGTAAACGAGATCGCCTTCGAGGGTAGTGATGTGTGACATGGCTGGCTCTTGCTGTTAATTCAAACTGTTAGGGACGCGGATTATAGGCTGATTTGTGTGCGATTGAAAAATCTTAATCAGCCATTCTATGGCTACAAACCATAGTGCTGATATAACAACTAGAAGCTTAAGTCCGCAAATGAAGCTAAGGAACCTTTGATTAAGTCAAAGAATTATGAATGTAGGGCGGATAAGTGCAGCGCATCCGCCGATAACTCTAGTGGATGCGCTGCACCCAAAGTTGAGTTTTGGCACCCTACAAGACTGTGCTTCGACAGACTCAGCACGAACGGATCCGCAAATAAACCTGGCCGGGTCAATAAATCGACAATCCGGCGGGAGTGAGCCATCACGTCATAAGGCGGGTAAAAAATTAAGTCCGCACATGCGCCGGACAAGCATCTATTCCTTGCCCGCCACATAATCCACCACTTCCAGCCCGAATCCAGCCAGGCCATGAATACGTTTAGGCGCTGTCATCAAACGCATTTTATGTACATTCAAATCCATCAAAATCTGCGCGCCCACGCCGTGGGTGCGTAAATCACTGGCAGGTACTTCATGCTGTACATCATGCGGGCTTAACATCCATTGCACTATATCGCGCGCATCCTGTGGTTGACGCAAAATTACCACCACACCGGGCTCGGGACTCTCGGCAATTTGTTTCAAGGCGGCACGCAACGGCCAACCACTACTCAGGGTGGATGCCAGTACGTCAAACAAGGTGTTTTCCATGTGTACACGCACCAACACCGGTTGATCTTTTTTAATATCACCTTTCACCAATGCCAGGTGCAAACCTTTGCCCAGCACATCCTGATAGGCGTACAAACGAAAGCGCGCAAACTCGTTGGGGAAATCACATTCGGCCACACGCTCAACCGATTTTTCATTTTCGATGCGATAGCGTATCAAGGCTTCGATGGTGCCAATTTTCAAATTGTGCAGTTTTGCAAATGTTTCAAGATCTGGACGCCGCGCCATGGTGCCGTCGTCATTCAGTATTTCAACAATCATCGACGCCGGCTCATAACCCGCCAATCGCGCCAGATCGCAACCCGCTTCCGTATGCCCGGCACGATTTAACACACCACCCGGTTGCGCCATCAACGGAAAAATATGTCCCGGCTGTACGATATGTTCGGGACGCGCATCTTTTGCCACCGCCGCCTGAATCGTCACCGCACGATCCGCGGCCGATATACCGGTGGTAACACCTTCAGCGGCCTCGATAGACAAAGTGAAATTAGTACCGTGCTGCGAATCGGTGGCATTCACCATCAACGGCAATCGCAATTGCTGGCAACGCTCACGTGTTACCGTTAAACAAATCAGGCCGCGACCATAACGCGCCATGAAGTTTACATCGGCTGCCGTCGCACACGATGCCACCATCAACAAATCACCTTCGTTTTCACGATTTTCATCATCCATGATGACGACCATCTTGCCCTGACGCAGATCTTCGATAATTTCTTCAATCGTATTTAGTTGCATAATGACTAACCTAAAAAATAAAGATTAAGTCCGCAAATGCGCCGCTCCTGCGCGTCATGCGCTTGCGGCATTCGCACATCCATGTGCATCACGCAAATGAACGCTAATAAGAAATATTATTTATATCTTTATTTGCGTTCATTTGCGTTCATTTGCGGAAAACGCTTGTCGCTTTTTATTTCATAAACCCGTGTTCTGCCAAAAATGATTCAGTGATACCACTGCCGGGTTGTGCTGCGTTCTCACCCAGCAGCAAACGCTCCAGATAACGCGCAATCAAATCCACTTCGAGATTCACTCGCGAACCCGATTGATACTGATTCATAATCGTTTCCTGCAAGGTGTGTGGCACGATATTCAATTCAAATCGACAGCCATCAATTTTGTTCACCGTGAGGCTCACACCATCTACAGTAATCGAACCTTTCATGGCGATATATTTTGCGAGACTGGCGGGCGCTTCCATTATAAATCTTACCGAACGCACATCGTTACGCCGATCAACCACCTGGCCCACACCGTCAACATGGCCGCTCACTAAATGGCCACCCAAGCGTGTTGTTGGCGTCAAGGCTTTTTCCAGATTCACGGCACTGCCCGCTTTCAAATCACCCAACGTTGTCAGTGATAATGTTTCACCGGATACATCGGCGCAATAAGCCATGGCTTTTAATTCAATAACAGTGAGGCACACGCCATTGGCGGCAATGCTGTCACCCAGTTGTACGTCAGACATATCGAGTTTACCGGCATGGATCCAGATGCGCGCATCGCCATCCGTGTTTTTTACGGATTCAATTTTGCCAACCGCTGCAATAATGCCGGTAAACATGCTCAGTTTATTTTCAAATCAATTGAATACATTGTCATCGGCAAAGCCGATGCGGTATTAAATTCGGACCCCGCCTCAACACCGGCACGCGCAATATCTTCTGCCGATTTCAAACGATCATACAAGGCGAACATGGCTCCCAGTGCGTATTCCGAACCCGAGCCTATGGCCCAGAAGCGTGTATATTCGCTGACTTCGCGCAAAGAATAAATACCGAATATGCCATTCGAATTACAAATCAGTGCATCGATGTGTGTGGCTTCGTAAGGGTCATCATCTTCATCCTTGGTTTTAAGAAAATATTTATCTTTCAATACCGGATGTAATTTACGAAAGGTTTCAAACACTGCCATGCGATTTGAAAAATCAATTTTAATTTTTTTATCTTTTAATACGCTTTCCATCACCAGTGCATGTGCGGCACTGCCGACTATGCCAAAATAACCTTCATCGTATTCTTGGATTTTATCGCTGCATGCATCATAAGGCACACCCATGCGCAAATCACCAAAGGTGGTGAGGCTGTCGGCGGCAATCACGGCCTTGCCATTTTTTTTCACCACGACGATGGTAGACATAATTATTTTTCCTCAATAGTGCGCCGCTGTGGCCGCGCTGTTATTCGCCAGTCGCTTCCAACTGCATGTATATTCAGTATATCCAGCCCGATGCGCTGATTCATATTGATAATACCGGGCAAATGAAATAAACCTTTTGCGTTATCGCCCATAATATGCGGCGCCATATAAATAATCACTTCGTCTACCCAATCCGCTTGCAGCAAGGCGCCACACAAAACACTACCGGCTTCAACATGCAATTCATTGACTTGTTGTTGCTCTGCCAGCCAATGCAAGGCCTGATTTAAATCGACCTGGCCGTTGTGTGCAGCGAGTTTTATAACTTGAATCGCCTCGCTTGCAAAATCAATTTCTTTTTCGCTGGTTGTTAAAATAACAATCGGGCCAGCCGATTGAAAAATACGCGCCGTTTGCGGGCAACGCAGCTGGCTATCCAGAATCACGCGCAAGGGTTGCTGTACGGAGTGTTTACTATTCAAATCTTCTGACGTCAATCGCACATCCAGTTGCGGATCATCTGCCAGAATTGTGCCTATACCCGTCATTACCGCTGAACTGCGTGCACGTAATTTTTGTACATCCTGCCGCGCCGGTGCAGCCGTAATCCACTGGCTTTCACCCGATGCCATGGCGGTGCGGCCATCCACACTCATCGCCAACTTAATACGCACCCAGGGTAAACCGCGTGTCATGCGTTTAATAAATCCCGGATTTAATTCGCGCGCCTGGGCTTCAAGTAAACCGGATTCAATTTTTATTCCGGCTTGCGCCAGTTGTTTTAATCCCTTGCCGCTCACCAGCGGATTCGGATCTTCCATGGCGACAACAACACGCGCGACACCCGCTGTAATCAGGGCATCAACACAAGGTGGTGTGCGCCCATGATGGCTGCACGGCTCGAGTGTGACATAAGCCGTTGCAGCAGCGGCCTTATCCCCCGCTGCACGCAAAGCCATAATTTCAGCATGTGCTTCACCGGCTTTTTCGTGCCAGCCTTCACCAATAATTTCACCCGCCTTAACCAACACACAACCGACACGCGGATTGGGTTGCGTGGTGTACAAACCGCGTTGCGCAAGTTGCAAAGCGTGGGACATTAGGGCGTGGTCATTCATTTAATTTAAAAGACTTAAAAGAAAACGCAAATGCGCCGCTCCTGCGCGTCCTGCGCTCGCGGCATTCGCACATCCATGTGCGTCACGCAAATGAACACGAGTAAAAGCGAATGATTGTTACAGCTATAAAAGCAGGTATAGTCATAAGGTTTTATACACTTAATCATCTAGCAAGCATTCCATGCTTATCCGAGAATGACGAACCTGAAAAACAGCACATAAAACCTATTTTCCATTTGCGTTTATTTGCGTTCATTTGCGTTCTCTTTTTCTTACTCTTTTTGCTCAAGCGTCTCAATCGCCTCGCGAAATGCGTCAACATTTTCGAAGCTCAGATACACCGATGCAAATCGAATATAGGCAACCTGATCCAGCCCCTTGAGTTCTTCCATCACCCATTCGCCAATTTTTCGGGCCATGATTTCGCGTTCACCGGCGGATAATAATTTGTGTTTAATGCGATGCACGCTGGCTTCAATTTGCTCGGTGCTTACCGGACGTTTTTCCAGCGCCTTGGTCATGCCACTGCGTAATTTGTCTTCGTTGAAGGGTTGACGGCTGCCATCCTGCTTCACCACACGCGGTAAATTTAATTCCGCATTTTCATAGGTTGTAAAGCGTTCGCCACACTCAATACATTCCCGACGCCGCCGCACCTGATCGCCGTCATCGGCGAGGCGCGAGTCAATCACGCGGGTATCGGGTGTGGCGCAGAAGGGACAGTGCATATCAACCTTTTTTGTAAACCGGCAAACGTGCGCAAATGGCGGACGCCTTGGCTTTTACGTCGTTAATCACTGCAGTGTTATTCATATCGGCAATGAGATCACACATCCAGCCCGCCAGCGCAATGGAATCTTTTTCGTTAAATCCGCGCGTGGTAATCGCCGGCGTGCCAATGCGAATGCCGCTGGTCACAAACGGTGATTGCGGATCGTTGGGTACGGCATTTTTATTCACGGTAATGTGCGCCTTGCCCAGTGCCGCTTCAATATCTTTACCGGTTAAACCGGCCTGGATAAAACTCACCAAAAATAAATGATTGTCAGTGCCTTTTGAAATCACATCGTAACCACGTTGCATGAATATGTTTGCCATGGCACGCGCATTAACGATCACTTGCTGTTGATAGATTTTGAATTCCGGTTCCATGGCTTCCTTAAACGCCACCGCCTTGGCCGCAATCACATGCATCAAGGGGCCGCCTTGCATACCGGGAAAAATTGCGGAATTAAATTTTTTGGTGATCTCGTCATTGGCTTTCGCCAGAATGATGCCACCACGCGGACCGCGCAAGGTTTTGTGCGTAGTCGAAGTCACCACATCAGCAATCGGCACCGGGTTGGGATACAGACCCGCCGCCACCAAGCCGGCAACGTGTGCCATATCCACAAACAAATAGGCACCGACGGCATCGGCAATCACCCGGAATTTCTGCCAGTCCATAATGCGCGAATAAGCCGAAAATCCGGCAATAATCATTTTCGGCTTGTGCTCTTTGGCCAGACGTTCCACTTCGGCGTAATCGACTTCGCCGGTTGCCACATCCAGACCATATTGCACGGCGTTATACATTTTGCCGGAAAAGCTCACCTTG
>JANOOU010000578.1:0-1724 GCA_031421475.1 Gammaproteobacteria bacterium
GGCATCGATATGAGTTTTGCGCCGGTGCTGGATTTAGGAGTAGGTGTGAGCGGTGTGATTGGCGACCGTGCATTTCATCATCATCCTGATGCGATTGCTGATCTGGCACATGCCTTTATGTCGGGCATGCATCAGGCTGGCATGGCGGCCACCGGCAAACATTTTCCCGGCCATGGTTCAATACGGGAAGACTCGCATGTGGCACAGCCGGTGGATAAACGCGAACTCAACGACATCATGATGGAAGACATACGGCCGTTTGCCAGCATGATTCATTTCGGACTGGAAGCGATTATGCCGGCGCATGTGGTGTATGAAAAAGTGGATAAACGTCCGGCCGGATATTCACCAATCTGGATTAAAAATATTTTGCGGCAGCAACTGGGATTTCAGGGTGTTATTTTTAGCGATGATTTAAGTATGGAAGCAGCGGGTGTCGCCGGTGATTTTTCGGATCGTGCACAGGCCGCACTGGCGGCGGGCTGCGATATGGTGCTGGTGTGTAATCATCCACAAGCCGCTGCGCAGGTGTTGCAGAGTCTTGAAACCTATGACAATCCGGTTTCGCAAGTACGTTTGATACGCATGCATGGCCGTGGCCATAGTGATTGGCAAACGATGCAGAATTCCGCAGAGTGGAAAAAAGCCGCCGAGCAAATGGCGCGGCTGGATGACAGCCCGTGGCTGGAAATGAATGTGTAATCATGCATTTCAAGCCGGTTATAAATCCGTTATCATTTCGCCCTGTTTAAACAGGGATATGGATGACAGCGTCGCCACCTTTACCCATTGAGATAAGCTATGTCCGTTACGCCACAACATGCACGTGAAGTTTTGCAGCAGGCTGATTTATTACATAACGCCGCTGCTATCAATCTTGCGCTGGACAAACTGGCATTGGATATCATTGCTGCTGTCACCAATGACATTGATAAAGAGCAACCGGTTGTTGTTATCAGTGTGATGAACGGTGGCATGATACTCGCGGGGCATTTGTTACCGCGTTTTAATTTTCCTTTGCATGTGGATTTTATTCATGCCACACGTTATCGCAATCAAACCAGCGGTGGTGAGCTCGAATGGAAAGTGCGGCCACACCAGGATATTCAGGGCAGAACACTGATACTCATCGACGACATATTCGATGAAGGTTATACCCTTGATGCCATTATTCAATATTGCATGCAACAGGGTGCGGCTAAAGTTGTATCTGCCGTGTTGGTCGAAAAAATTCATAATCGCCGTAAACCCGGTGCACGTTGCGATTTTATCGGCTTAACCGTACCGGATCGGTATGTGTTTGGATTTGGTATGGATTACAAAGGTTATCATCGTAATGTAAATGGCATATATGCTGTTGCTGAACATCATTTGAAAATATAAATACTCAAACCAGGAATCAACATGTCTTTCACAGCCATTATCGGCGGAACCGGTCTTACTGAATTAAGTAATCTGGATAACACCCATAAAGAAATGGTGAACACACCCTATGGTTTACCTTCCGGCCCGCTGACATTTGGCAAGGTAGCGGGCAATGATGTGGTGTTTCTGGCGCGTCATGGTTACCACCATACCATTCCGCCACACAAGGTTAATTACCGCGCAAATTGTTGGGCGCTAAAAGAAGCGGGTGTGAAACGCATTATTGCAATAGCAGCCGTTGGCGGCATTACGCAAACGATGTGGCCGGAACGCATTGTGATTCCCCATCAAATAATTGA
>JANOOU010000579.1:0-2799 GCA_031421475.1 Gammaproteobacteria bacterium
CGACGTAACCCCACCCACATCTCTTGCCGAAAAAATATCACAAGATGTTGCCTGTGCTTATATCTGTGAAGGCACGCATTGTCTGCCGCCGGTTACATCTCTGGCTGAAATAATAAAATACCTGCAAATCGGAAACCCACATATCAACCACAACCGTGCCTATGAAAACAATCAGCAGACTTAACGACACTGGTAGGGAAGCTGGGAATAATTCCATCCTGGCATTTTCGGGCGCCTGGCCGCAGAAATAAAAAAGCCCCTGCACCACGCAGAGGCCTTTTTATTACAAACAGGTCGGTATTATTACTGCATAACGGCCTGCAATGAGCCCACGGTTCTGATCCAGGGCCGGGTATCAACCTCGCTCTTTATGAGAGACAACGCCTGTGCAGCTTCACCGCGTGTGGCATAGATCCCTTCCAGCAAAACATACCAAGTCTCGCCATTAACACTGGTTTGCGCTGTCCACTCTGTGGACACATTGTGTCGTTTAGCAAAACCATTGAGTTGTTTCATGCTGCGCGATGCACACACCTGAACAGCAAAATATTCCGCAGGCTGACCACGAAGGTTACCGGCTTCTGCCTGGTTACGAGTAACGGGCGACCGCTCTACTTCGGGGCTAACCCTATCTTGCACAACAGGTTCTGGCTCAGCCGACTCTGTAGGCGTAACAATCTCCTCCGGCTCTGGAACAGGCTCAACAAAAGCAGATTGTTCCGCAGGCTCGGCCGATTCCTCAGTCACGGCTTCTGACTGGCCAGATTTATCGTCCCAGGGGGATGAAGGCTCGCTCCAGGGCGAAGGATTACTTGAGCAAGCCGCCAATATATAAACACCTGCCAGCACAAGCAAACCGTGTTTGAGATGAGTAACCAAGATCGTTCTCCAATCATTTCAAGAAAAATTCACAAGCTGCAGTTTAGACCAAGCCAGCCGCAGACTAAAGTAAATTGAATCAATTTGTTTCACTCTTCATTAATTATTGGCCAATGGTATATCCTTGCCAATAAGGATTAACCATGACCCATTCAAACAGCGGCATCCACAACCGTATTCTAATTATCGACGATGATGCAGATCTACGTGATTTGCTGCATCAGTATCTAACACGAGAAGGCTATCAGGTGAGTTGTGCTATGGATGCGATCACCATGGATACCCTGCTGGCTACACATAGTTTTGATCTGATGATCCTGGATTTGATGATGCCCGGTGAAGATGGCCTCAGCATATTGCGCCGACTCAATCCCGCCAAACATCCCGCCATTATTATTCTATCTGCGCGTGGCCAGGATGTAGATCGTATTATTGGTCTTGAAGTTGGCGCTGACGACTACGTCGCCAAACCCTTTAACCCGCGTGAATTATTGGCGCGTATCAAAGCCGTGTTACGCCGTCATTATCCGGTGCAATCCACTCAGGATTCTCACCTCATTAATTTCGGTCCATTTCAGATTAATCACAAAACGCATAGCTTGAGCAAACAGGGCAATCCAATTGCTTTAACTGAAAACGAATACACGCTATTAACAATTTTTAGCCAACATCCCAACACCTTACTCGATCGTGATTTTTTAATAGACCATATCCACGGTTATGAACGCAGCCCTTTTGATCGCAGCATCGACATTCGCATCACCCGCCTGCGAAAAAAACTCGAAGATGATCCCGCCAGGCCGCGTTATATCCGCACCATCTGGGGCAAGGGTTATCAATTCACCCCGGATGGCGAATAACACACATGTTTAAAGCGACTACATTACGCCAGCATATATTCAAAACCATGCTGACTGCCTTGCTGCTTTACTCACTGCTTACAGCTATCACAGCTGTTGTTTTTTTAATATATCCTGTGCTCAACAACTCCACCGACGATCTGACAAGATTAATTATTAAATCCGCAGAACAATGGCAATCACTCAATGCAACCGAAAAAAAACTCTTTGTAGAAAAATTATATTCCGATAACAAGTTATTAATATCCGTTGATGCGTCAACCATTTCTGGCAAGGCATATTTACCGTATATATTGTTGCTGGAATACAAACTGAATAAGGCACTGGAACAACCCGTTGATTTCTACACCGCTGAGAAAAAAACAACCTGGTACACAGCTCGAATTTATACCCAGAAAGCACCCCTATACATCAGTTTTTCTCGAGAGAAGATTAACACCAGTCCACCCCTTTATTTAATAACCGCATTGCTATTCAGCCTCGTACTCAGCATCATCACCAGTTTTTATCTGGCACAACACATCACAGCGGCCATGCGAAATCTGATTAACGCAGCCAAACAATTATCGCAAGGCCAAATACCCGACAAAATCCCCGAAACTGGCCATGAAGAGATACGATTGCTAACGATCAGCTTTAATCAGATGTCAAGAGATGTAAAAGAATTACTGGATAATCGCACCACACTCCTGGTAGGCGTATCGCACAATTTGCGCACGCCGTTAGCGCGTTTACACCTGGCACTTGAATTGTTACCGGATGACATTGATGCGCAATTACGCCATAAAATTGATGCCAGCTTGAAGGAGATGAATGAGACCATAAGTCAGTTCTTGAATTTGGCGCATGGCATGAATAAAGAAAATACATTCGTGTGTAATCTCGGCGACATCATTCATGAAGTTACCGCAAATCTGCAACACGACAAACGCTTGCAAAGTCATATCATTTGCGACTGCGCAATCAGCATTCAACTCACGGCACTGCGCCAGGTATTAATAAATATTACGGAAAATGCACTAACGTATGGTGACGACAAACCGGTAATCATAGAGCTTGA
>JANOOU010000580.1:0-2069 GCA_031421475.1 Gammaproteobacteria bacterium
CGTTCAGGCCCTGCGAAATGGAAGGTGGGGCACATATTAAAGGTTAAACGACCCAGGTGAAAGCCAATCAGGCAGAAGATTTGGGGCCATTGCCGTGAGTGGATTCGGTGCCAGGGCGTCAACCATGCTATTTGCTGTAAGTGAGGTGCCCATGAAGTTGTCAACATCGTAATGTGATACTCACCCTGGATGTTGAATCCGACTGGCGGAGGCGAACGGAATCCCGCTTTCGAATTCATACCCGTTGCTAACAACATAACCATCAAGGCTACCGTGCTATTTACGTAACAAGATTTGTGATAAAACAGTGCTTTAATAATTTACAGGAAGGACGCAGCATGACAGCCCAAATGAAGCAGCCTTATACACAAGTCAAAAGCAGATACGAAATATTGCGGCAAATGGCAAGAGAAGTCGTACACGAAGATTTAGCGTCAGTCATGCCCAATAAGTATGGCGCAGCTATTTTAAAAAGTAATATTTCACTTGATGGCTTAACGTTCCAATGCCTGAAAGAACTCAGAAAATGGGAAAAAAATGGCTTACGTCGCGTGGCGTGGGATTGGGATACCGTACAAAAGAAGTACCGTACACATCCCAAGCGTTTTGAGCTGTCTATATGGCATAAAGAACTATTTTTATGCAGTGCCAGTATAGGTAAGCCGACATGGAGTGGTGGTAAATTACGACTGGATTATCTTGAGTCAGCCCCGCAAGGTACACCTCTTGATGGTTTGATTACGGATATTACAATTGCTGCTGGTGTCGCTTATGCCAGAGCGATTGGTGCAACACAGTTACGCATTATGAATCCTGTTAATGATAAAGTGAAAGCTCATTATTTAAGTAAACCTAGTTTTTCCTATGATCAGAAAAGCAATTTTTGCTATAGAGATTTAACATGACCGACAAAAAAAATGATCGTCCTCCAGTGGGGACGCCCGAATTTAAAGCCTGGCTAAAAAAACAAACAGCCAAAGATATTAAAGATATTTTCGGGGATAATTACCAGCCAGCCGACTTTGAAGACGGTGGCGCGTATTTTGGTGATATAGAAAATCTCGATAAAACCGATGCCGAATTATTCCCCGATGAAATCGAGGAATACACACCAGAGGAGCGCCGAAAAGGGTTTACTGTGCATACACAAGGAAAAAATAACAAAGGCAAATAGTCCTCCAGGAGCGCAATTCGTTGCAGGGGTCTAACATGACCGACAAAAAAATGATCGTCCTCCAGTGGGGACTCTCGAATTTAAAGCATGGCTAAAAAAAACAAACAGCGCGGTAGGTTGGGCTGCCAAGCCCAACGTTTTATTGATTGCAGATTTATTGTTGGACTTCGCTGTGCTCAGCGCCAACCTACGCATTCATACGATCTGTTTGCGTATGATGGAATACGTTGAAGAAATAGAAGTCCTGCAAGATGTTTAATATATATTACCGAAACACTTGAAAAGGATACACATCCATACCGGTAAGTTTAAGAATGTGTCGTCGTCCCGGCAGGGATTGCCGGGACCCAGAATCCATGGAGGGTGAGCAGCGTCACGTCCCTGTGATCTGGATTACAGAATACCTCCATGTATTCTGCCCTTCGGGCCAGCTACGCTGTTCAAAAATTGCTCCAGGCAATTTTTATCCGGCAATCTCTGCCGGAATGACGTTGGATTTAATACTTCATTTTTTTGTTTGAATGGTATTCTTTTCATATGACTTATTAGTATAAATTCGGTAATTGTTGGTGACAAATATCATACGTCCGATTACGCTACGCTAATCGGACCTGCGCGGACTTAAAGCCGAACTGCTACAAACAAGAACAGAAATTGACAGGACGTACGATCAAAACAAGTGGTTCATTGGCTTGATGTTTACCATAGCACTTAGCGTTCTGGGTATGACTGCAAGTAGTTTTTTCAATAGAAAAGACACTTAACAAACAGCGCAAGCGAGACTGTTTTTCCGCTACGCTCCAAAACACAACCTTCGCTGGGCGTTCGGTGCACAAAATTATGAGCCTTGAATTCTTTAAGTCTACGCTTGGTGAGATAGAACAAAACTACGATC
>JANOOU010000581.1:0-5533 GCA_031421475.1 Gammaproteobacteria bacterium
GAGAGGCAAGTGAAGATCACGCAAAATAATTGGATGCCTGCTTATGACTGATAGCGGACGTTACATATCTAGCGGCTACGCGTATGAATCAGCAACTTTGTATGGCCAAACAACTGCTGTGATGCAGCCATAATTGCTGCGCTTAATTGCGCGGGTGTTTGTTTGAGTTGCTGTATGCCGCGCTTCGAACCGCTTGTATTGAATGCGAGTTTTCCATTATCCGAGGCAAACACCCAAAGCTGCTCTTCACCAAAAGGTGCTTGCACTACAAACTGGAATGCCGCGTTGGGTGGCGGGAACGGAATATAAAACCCCGGTTCAAAATAGTTATCGATTAATGCCGGGCCGGGCATGATCTGAAATAGTTGGCCGGTTGCATCCTGATAAAATGCATACAAATAAGCGGCCTTATCCAGGTTGATAAAAAACGAGATCACATCGTGATCAACAAAAATCTGCTGATCGCCAAGATGTGTTGTAATTTCAAGATTAACCGCATCCGGTTTGGATGCATCCGTATTCTGGGCCTGTGTAGTGGCACAGAACAGGGTGACAAAAATCAAACAAATGCGTGTAAGAAATTTGGCGGGACGATGGGCGATTACCTTAAGCATAACAAGTGGCTGCTGTTATTATATGGAAAACACATGGTTGTAACCAATGAACAAGGCATTCACTGAATAATCCTGCGTTGTGTTATCGAGATAATCAAAACGGTAGTTACGGAATTTTATGCCCATGTTCAGCGTGCTGTTGTCAGCCAAACGATAAATTGCTCCGAGTTCGAGTGCGCCACTGGAGCTTTCGCCTACTTTTACTTTGTTGTCATCATTAACTTCACCGCGCCCAACAAAACCAAGCGAGCCAAATCCAGTCCAGCCGGTGTTCAGTGGCAGATGTGCTGTAGCACCTAAGCCAAGCCCGCCAAAATTCTGTTTATAGTTTGTGCTCGACCAGGTATTGCTCACACCTTTTAAATCCAGAAAAAGTGAAACCGATTCCCAGAAATAATAACCGGCTAACAAATCCAGTTCCTGTTGTTGAATTTCAACATTGCTGCTGCTGATGCGTGCGCCGGGTGTAAATTGATCGGGCGCTGTGTTGTCGAACTGGTATTGGCCATTTTGTAAATTAATGCCGACGTAGAATTTATCGACAGCATAGGCGGCGGTGAATGCCAGCTGTCCACCTTTGCTGCTGGCGAAACTGCTGGATACCGATCCATTGTCACCTTCCCAACCGGCGCCGAGCAATTTTACGCCCAGTGTAATACGCTCTTCGGCCCAGGCATTGTGCGCCAGCAGTGCAGTAGCTATAACGCAGCAAATAATCAGTTTTTTTACCGAAACACTTGAAAAGGATGCACACCCATATCGGTAAGTTAAGAATACGTCGTCGTCCCGGCAGGGATTGCCGGGACCCAGAATCCATGGAGGGTGAGCAGCGTCACGTCCCTGCGATCTGGATTACAGATACCTCCATGTATTCTGCCCTTCGGGCCAGCTGCGCTGTTCAAAAATTGCTTCAGGCAATTTTTATCCGGCAATCCCTGCCGGAATGACGCTGGATTTAATACTTCATTTTTTTGTTTGAATGGTATTCTTTTCATCTAACTTATTAGTAACTTGGCGGTGGCTGCAATGTAATTTTGGCAGTGATGTGGTAGCATTCGCCGCGTTAAATAGCAGGTGTGTTGTAACGCCTGGTTGCTCAATTTCAAGAATGAAAGGAAGATAATTGTGAATAAAGTAATCGTGTTAATTGCCCTAATTGGATTATCGATGAGTGGTTGCGCAACAATAGTTGGAGAGAAAACGCAGTTAGTACCCATATCGAGCAAGCCGAGTGAAGCAGACATACTCATAACGGATGAAACGGGTTACGATATTTTTAAAGGTATAACCCCGACAACGGTTACATTACCCAAGAGCGATGGCAGCTATTTCGGCAAGAAAAATTATGCTGTAAAAATATCCAAGCCAGGCTATGCAACACAAACCATACCGGTCACAGCCAGCGCAAACGGCTGGTACTTAGGCGGTAATTTCTTGTTTGGAGGTTTGATCGGCTGGTTCATTGTCGATCCACTGAACGGGGGTATGTACACGCTTTCGCCTGAAGCGGTGCTGACTAATCTGGATCAACTACCCGTATTAAATAATGACATGGCTCCCCCTGATGTCAGTGCGCCAAGCGAGCCTGTGCAGGATTTTTCGCCAGAACTACCTGCTAGTAGGATTTAGTTTGATGTACAAGCACAGGCAGGTTTTACGTAGAATGTGCTAACGCGGGAAGCGCGTCATGGTGGCCAGAAATTACGTTTCATGATGCGCTCCCTGGGTTAATACATACTACGGACTGTTATGAGGATCCCGGAATACATCAGGGCTTCCTTGGTAAAACTTTAAGACAATCTCCCGCGATATTTTTTTTCATACTCTCCAATTGCCTCCTGGAATTCTGCAGCTATCCCTGATAACGTCTGAATGCAGTTATCAAGAACTGCCTGTGCCCTGTAAAATGGGTAAAACCACCGAGACCACTATGACTGATTCCTTAATTAATCTGGCTGATAAATCCGGCAAGCCCCCCGGATATCTGGTGCATGTTGGCGAGGTTCATGAATCTGGATCGAGAATTTCATTGCTGGATTACAGCAAGGAAATACTTGAAGAGCGGGAGATTCAGTCGATTGAGGAAATTGCTCAATATAAGGATACCGGCACAATTACCTGGGTGATCGTTGAGGGCTTGTCTAATGTTGAGATAATCGAATCCATCGGCAAACTGTTCGATGTGCATCCTTTGGTGCTTGAGGATATTTTAAACACGCATCAGCGTCCCAAGTTTGAGGATTATGATAACTATATTTATATCGTATTGAAAAGCTTGTTGCCAGCCGACGAATATTTTACGATCAATTATGAACAAATCAGCATCCTGGTATTTAAAAACTTTGTATTTACCTTTAAAGAAAAAATTGATGATGCCTTCCTGCCTGTTATCAAGCGCATTCTGAGCAGTAAGGGTCGGTTCAGAGGCTTTGGTTCGGATTACTTAACTTACGCCATACTGGATATAGTGGTCGATAGAGCTTTTTTGGTCATTGATTCACTGGCGGAAACGGTTGATCTTCTCGAAGAGGAAATCCTGTCGAAGCCAGCGGCCGACACGCTGAAATCGATACAATCTGTCAAGCGCGAAATAATATATATACGGCGATTTATCTCGCCGTCACGCGAGATGCTGGCGGCGTTACTGCGTAGCGAATCCGACATTATTCAGCAAAGCACTCATCTGTATTATCGCGACGTGTTGGATCATCTGTTGCGGATATCGGAATCACTGGATTCGTACCGAGATATATTGTCCAATTTATTGGATATTTATAATTCAAGCATCAGCAATAAAATGAATGAAGTCATGAAAGTGCTCACCGTGTTTGCATCGATTTTCATCCCGTTAACTTTTATTGCGGCGGTCTATGGCATGAATTTCGAATACATGCCGGAGCTTAAATGGCGCTGGGGGTATCCGGCATTATGGGTAGTATTTATTGTAATAATGAGTTTGTCGCTGGTGTATTTCAAACGCAAAAAATGGCTGTAATTAAAATGAAACGAGGAAATTTGTTCAAATGATTCGAAGCGCTACACTGCATGACCTGGGTGCTATTCAGAGGCTGTTAAAAAGCGAGGGGCTTCCCTACGAAGATTGTGGCAGTCATTTACAGCATTTTTTAGTATTTGAAACAGCGCAGCAAATCCTGGCCGTGGGCGGCCTGGAAGTGTATGCACAACATTCATTATTACGTTCGCTGGTGGTAGCAACGGCATATCAGGGCCAGGGATTGGGCAATACACTTTATGTTGAGCTCAAAAATCGCGCTTTATCCATGGGGGTGGAGCAGTTGTTTGTGTTGACTGAAACTGCAATTCAATACTTTACTAAACGCGGGTTTAAACAAATTGATCGCGGCAATGCACCTGATAGCATTAAAAATACCAAACAGTTTTCACTGTTATGTCCACAGACAGCTGTTGTGATGCGCCTCTCTATTCCAGGCTAATTAGCAGATAGTTTTTCAACAAGCTGTTAGGGGCTGCATTGGTATTGATGACGCCACTTGGCTGAAAGATATGCGGTGGATTTATTTTTATCCTGAGTCCTGCTACGCTAGCCGTCGCGATTTCAGTTGTAAGGGAGGTGTAACCTTGGACAGTCAACCATTCGGCTGGCTCTGTTTTAAAGAATTAGCCAACAATTATAACGTTTCGGACACTCGGCCCGGAATCAGCAGGAGGGACATATGGCACGTGTAATAAAAAAAACAGCCACTCGTAAGCCGCAACCCGCTAAACCCGCAAAAAAAACCAGCGTAAAAAAAGTCATGGCAGTCAAAAAATCAGCCACCTTAAAAAAAGCCACTGAAAAGAAAGCCGCTGTAAAAAAAACAACCGCAAAAAAAATAGCCAAGCGCGTCGTGGTACTGGTTTCCACACGTAAAGGCGCATGGCTGTTTCATGGTGATAACACACGAGCAACCTGGCGCGTAAACGGCCCGCATTTTCTTGGCCATATTATTCATCATATGGTGCTCGATCCACGTGATGGACGCACGCTGCTGGCCGCCGCAAAAACCGGCCATCTCGGCCCTACTATTTTTAGATCAACCGATTTTGGACGCAGCTGGAAAGAAGCTGCTAAACCACCCGCTTTTGCCAAGGTGGCAGATGGCACCGGACGTTCAGTCGATCATACTTTCTGGCTGACACCTTGCCACGCTAACGAACCCAACGTGTGGTATGCCGGCACGTCGCCGCAAGGTTTATTCCGTTCTGAAGACGGCGGTATAAATTGGCAGCCATTTTCCAGCATCAATGATGATCCGCAATTCCGCAGCTGGATGGGAAGCGCGCAGGATGGCACACCCGATGGGCCGAAAATGCATTCGATAACGGTTGATCCACGTGATCCTGCGCATTTGTATTGTGCGATGTCGGGTGGTGGCATCCATGAATCACTGGACAAGGGCAAAACCTGGAAAACACTTATTAAAGGTATGGACGTGGTGGCCGGTTTTGATCCAGCCAATGTGGCCGTGCACGATCCGCATTGTGTGCGCATGTGTGCCACCAATCCCGATCGTTTGTATCAGCAAAATCACTGCGGCATTTATCGTATTGATCGTCCATCTAATGAATGGCTACGCATTGGCAAACAAATGCCGAAACGTGTTGGCGATGTCGGTTTTCCCATGGTGGTGCATCCGCGTGATGACAATACCGCCTGGGTGTTTCCCATGGATGGCGCTACAGTTTGGCCGCGCACCAGCCCGGATGGAAAACCGTCGGCGTATGTCACACGCAATGCTGGAAAAACCTGGCAACGACAGGATAATGGTATGCCAACAGCACAGGCATGGTGGACCGTTAAGCGTCAGGCCATGACGGCGGACGCGAATGATCCGGTCGGTTTATATTTTGGCACCACCAGTGGTGAGTTATGGATGAGCCGTGATGAAGGCAAACGC
>JANOOU010000582.1:0-3047 GCA_031421475.1 Gammaproteobacteria bacterium
ATGATATTTGTGCCGCAAACTGATCTGGCCATTTTGAATTACATCGCCCATTACATTATTCAGAACAAAGCCTACAACAAATCATTCATCGATAAACATGTTAATTTTAAATCAACGCCTGTCGATATAGGCTATGGGCTACGCCCTGAAAATCCTTTACAGAAAAATGCCAAAAACCCGGACAAGGGTGATCTGTCTGATATGACGTTCGAGGAGTATGCCAAATCACTGGAACCTTACACACTGGAATACACCGCCAAACTTTCGGCTGTGCCAAAAGAAAAATTATTGAAGCTGGCAAAATTGTATGCCGATCCAAAGAAAAAAATCATGTCGTTGTGGACCATGGGTTTTAATCAACATACACGTGGTGTGTGGGCCAATGGTTTGATTTATAACATTCATTTATTAATGGGAAAAATTTCCGAGCCTGGAAATAGTCCGTTCTCATTAACCGGTCAGCCATCAGCTTGCGGTACAGCACGTGAAGTGGGTACATTTTCGCATCGTTTGCCGGCAGACTATGTTGTAAATAAACCCGAGCATCGTGAATTTGCAGAAAAAATCTGGAAGCTTCCCGCTGGCACCATTCCCGGAAAAATTGGTTATCACGCGGTGTTGCAAAACCGCATGCTGAAAGATGGCAAGCTCAACGCCTATTGGGTAATGTGTAATAACAATATGCAAGCTAGCGCCAATATGAATGAAGAAACGTTTCCGGGTTATCGCAACCCGGCGAATTTTATTGTGGTATCGGATCCTTATCCCACTGTAACCGCCATGGCAGCCGATTTAATTTTGCCGACTTCCATGTGGACTGAAAAAGAAGGTGCCTACGGCAATGCAGAACGTCGCACACAATTCTGGCGTCAGCAAGTGAGTGCGCCGGGTGAAGCCAAATCTGATTTGTGGCAGTTAATGGAATTTTCAAAGCGTTTTAAAGCGGAAGAAGCATGGCCTGCTGAGTTGCTGGCAAAGAGTCCGCAATATAAAGGAAAAACATTATTCGATATTCTATTTAAAAACGGCCAGGTGGATAAATTCGCTAAAATAAAAGTGACAGATGATCGCGGTAATGTTTACGGCAATGACGAGATGGACGCCTTTGGTTTTTATGCGCAAAAAGGTTTATTTGAAGAATATCGTCGCTTCCAGACTGAAGGCACCAAAAAAGGCCATGAACAGGCTGAGTTTGATGTGTACCACAAGACGCGTGGTTTGCGCTGGCCGGTGATTAATGGAAAAGAAACCTTGTGGCGTTATCGCGAAGGCTACGATCAATACGTTAAAGCAGGCGAAGGGGTCAATTTTTATGGCAATAAAGATGGTCGTGCCAATATCATCGCTGCGCCCTATGAGCCTCCTGCAGAAAGCCCGGATGCTGAATTTGATATGTGGTTGTCAACCGGACGTGTACTTGAGCACTGGCATTCCGGTTCCATGACGCGGCGCGTACCGGAGTTATACAGAGCATTTCCCGATGCGGTTATTTTTATGCACGAAGCCGATGCAAAAAAACGCGGATTGAAACGCGGCATGGCGGCAAAAGTTATTTCACGTCGCGGTGAAATTGAAGCTGTGGTTGAAACCCGTGGCCGCAACAAACCCCCTGAGGGCCTGGTATTTGTGCCCTGGTTTGATGCCAGTCGTTTGATTAATAAAGTGACTCTGGATGCAATCGATCCGCTATCAAAACAAACCGATTACAAAAAATGCGCGGTAAAAATAGTGCGTGCCTGATCATGCAAGCAATAGCTGTCGTGACACCACAATACATTGTATATTTATAGTGAGAAACCCTGTCATGAAACAATTAATATTGTTGGGAATTATTTATCTGCTAACCAGCCTGGTGCCAGGCTATGCAGAGGTTCTATCGGAGCGGGGAGATCTTGCCCTGGATGCAATAGATAAAAAAGCAGAACCGAAAAAGTGGCAGGCTGATCGAGACCCGATTCCACGAGACTATCTGCAACAGCCGCCGTTGATTCCGCATAAAACGGAAGGCTACGTGATTAATCTTAGATCCAATAAATGCCTGACTTGTCACAGCTGGGCGAATTACAAGGCATCCGGTGCAACCAAGGTGAGTCAGACACATTTCACTGACCGTGATGGTAATGTGTTATCGAATGTTTCTCCGCGCCGCTATTTTTGTACACAGTGTCATGTGCCACAGGTGGATGTAAAGCCACTGGTTGACAATACCTATCTGCCGGTTGAATCATTTAAAAACTAATTATCTTTGGTGGGCGCAAGTGTGAATAAAATCGTAGCGTTTTTAAAAAAATTGAGATTACCCAGCACGGCATCGTTGGGCAGCTTGCTGATAGCTGGGTTTGTTGCCGGTATTATTTTCTGGGGCGGTTTTAACACCGCCATGGAAGCCACAAATACGGAAGCATTTTGTATTAGTTGTCACGAAATGGAAGAGAATGTGTACAAGGAGTATAAGAATACCATTCATTATTCTAACCGTAGTGGTGTACGTGCTACCTGCCCGGATTGCCATGTGCCTAAACCCTGGGTGCATAAAATAAAACGTAAAATTCAGGCCAGTAATGAGTTGTTGCACAAGGCGCTGGGTAGTATCGATACACCGGAAAAATTTGAAGCCAAACGTTTGGTACTGGCACGCCATGTATGGGATTCAATGAAAGCAACGGATTCACGCGAATGCCGTAACTGCCATGAGTTCGAGTCTATGGATTACGTTGCGCAGCAGCGTCGTGGCCGTAATAGTCATATTGAGGGATTTGGTAAGGGTATGACGTGCATTGATTGTCACAAGGGCATAGCGCATTCCTTGCCTGCCATGTATGAGGTTGACCCCAGCGTGGTAACGGGTAATGCGGGTAAATAAAAAATTTTCGGGTTGAAAATTTAAGGAAGCTCTGAATAATTCCATCCGGGAGTTATTCAGAACTTTCTTAATAACCCGTCAGTGAAAAGTGCATAAAATCTTTTTGCTGGCCCTGGATTTCGCCGCCCCATTTAAAATCTGCATTTTTAAACAGCAATACCACCATGCCGTCTTTTTTCAGGCT
>JANOOU010000583.1:0-2403 GCA_031421475.1 Gammaproteobacteria bacterium
CAACAAGTTGTATCAAGCCGGGGACGCGTGGTGGATTTACCAGATCTTACGCTGAACTTGGAATGTGCAAACTGTTGAAAAAGCACCATTCGTGTGTGATGTTAATATTATTAAGTTAAGTTCACCGCGTGCTTTGTAGGTTCGACAAAATCGCCAGGAGCGATTTTGAATGCCAGCCCCGTAGGGGTGAGGCATAGGATGTGCCGAATAATTTATTCGAACAATAGTCTGTTTAATGGCACTTTTATTCGAATAAATTCGAACCTACAAAGTACGCGGCGACCTTAACTTAATGGCATTGATGTCAGTCCCCTTCTCAAAATAAAGCGCGCTCATCATTCATGTTAAACCGCATCAATTTACTCATTATAATTGCCGTCGCCGTCGCCAGCATTGGCATCTGGGCCTATGTTAATCAACCTACCGAACAACCACCCTGGCCACGTATCGTTCAGGGCTTTTCATTTTCACCGTTTCGCGCCGATCAGGACGCCATCAGGCACATCATGCCCAGTGAACAGGACATTGATGAAGACCTGGCTTTGCTGGCGGGCAAGACCCATGCTGTGCGAACCTACTCCACCGAAGATGTGCTCGGCGAAATTCCACGGCTGGCACAAAAACATAATATTAATGTCACCGTTGGCGCGTGGATTGATGCCGATCTGGAACGTAACGAGCGTGAGATCGCCCGGCTGATTGAGATCGCCAACACTCAAAGCAATGTGGTGCGCGTCATTGTGGGTAATGAAGTTATTTTGCATAACTATATTTCGGTTGCGCAGCTCACTGATTATATTAATCGCGTACGCGAGGCGGTGCAGGTACCGGTGAGTACGGCGGATACCTGGTACGTCTGGTACACCCATCCCGAGCTGGTTGCAAACGTTGATTATATCGCCGCGCATTTGTTGCCCTATTGGGAAAAACAACCTGTCGAAAAAGCCGTAGCCTTTACCCAGGACAAGATTGAACTGCTCAAAACCTTGTACCCCGATAAGCCGCTCATTATTGGTGAAGTGGGCTGGCCCAGTGATGGCCGCACTCGCGGCGCGGCCGTGGCGTCACCCGCCAATCAGGCGACGTTTCTGCGGCAGTTTCTGAAGGTGGCTGAAAAAGAACAATATACCTATTACATCATCGAAGCCTTCGATCAGCCCTGGAAGCGAGACAGCTCCGAAGGTGCCATCGGTGCTTACTGGGGTGTTTACGATGTTGAGCGTCAACCGAAATTTTCGTTTACGGCGCCCATAGTCGGCATACCTCACTGGGGTTGGCTGGCGGCTTTGTCGGGTGTGTTGGCTGTTATTGTGTTTTCAGTGTTGCTGGTAGACGGCAAACAACTCGGTACCCATGGCCGCAGTTTTCTGGCCGTTATCGCCTATGCGGCGGCGACTGCGGTGGTATGGGTGGTGTATGACTATTCCAATCAATATTTAACACTGCTTACCCTGGTTGTCGGCTTGCTGATGGTGCTGGGTATGGTGGGGGTCATCATGGTGTTGCTGGCCGAGGCGCATGAATGGGCGGAGTTGCGCTGGAGTAAATTCCGGCGGCGTGAATTTGTGCCGTTGCAGATGCCGGACGCCGAGCTGCCTTTTGTTTCGATTCACGTGCCGTGTTACAACGAACCCGCCGACATGCTGCTGCGCACACTGGATGCACTCGCGGCGCTGGATTATCCGCAGTATGAAGTGATCGTTATCGACAACAACACCCGAGACGATGCGGTGTGGCAGCCGGTGCAAACACATTGTTTAAAACTCGGCGAACGGTTTCGTTTTTATCATGAAAATCCGTTGGCTGGATTTAAAGCCGGTGCATTGAATTATGCACTGCAAAAAACCGATAAGCAGGCCACGGTCGTTGCGGTCATTGACAGCGATTATGTGGTTGCGCCGAACTGGCTACGCGAACTGACGCCGCAGTTTATTAATCCGAAAATTGCCGTGGTGCAGGCACCACAGGATTACAGCGACGATGATAAAAGTTTGTTCAAATCGATGTGCCACAGTGAATATGCCGGGTTCTTTCAGATTGGCATGATTACCCGCAATGAACGTAACGCGATTATTCAACATGGCACCATGACCATGATTCGCCGAAATGTATTGGAAGAAGTGGGTGGCTGGGCAGAATGGACCATCACCGAAGATGCCGAGCTCGGTTTGCGTGTGTTCGAACACGGCTATGAAGCCGTTTACATCCCTAAAAGTTATGGCAAGGGTTTGATGCCCGATACCTTTATTGATTTCAAAAAACAACGCTTTCGCTGGGCCTTTGGCGCCATGCAGATTTTGCGCGGACATGCGCCGCAATTATTGGGCACACGGCCAACCCAATTAACCAGCGGGCAACGTTATCATTTCATCGCTGGCTGGCTGCCTTGGCTGGCGGATGGGC
>JANOOU010000584.1:0-1835 GCA_031421475.1 Gammaproteobacteria bacterium
CCGGCTGCTACCGGCAGTGAATGCCAAGTCGACATACGTGGCAAGTTGCTGCAAGCACGCGTGGTAAAACCCGTGTTTGTGCGCGATGGCGCAGCAGTTATCCAGGGTTGAACCGTTCAAATAACCATACAAACATTTATGAGAGGGCATCATGAGTAGCGAAATTCCATCCGATCTGTTTTACACCGGCACTCACGAGTGGGTGCGTCAGGAAGAAGATGGCACGATCACCATTGGTATCAGCGATCACGCGCAATCGGCGCTGGGCGATATTGTTTTTGTGGAGTTGCCTGAAGTGGGCGCCGAGCTGGAAGGTGGCGCCGCTTGTTGTGTGGTGGAATCGGTGAAAGCCGCATCGGATATTTATATGCCGATTGCCGGCGAAATTCTCGACACCAACCAGGCTTTGGTTGAATCACCGGAACTGGTTAATAATTCACCCTATGATGAAGGCTGGATTTTCAAAGTGCGTCCGCACGACGAGGACGATATTGAAAATTTGATGAGTGCCTCGTCTTATGAAGATGAAATAGGCGAAGAATAATTTTTTAATTTATGTAGTCACTAGCCATGCCGTTTATTCCCCATACTGAAACTGAAATCCGCGACATGCTGGCCGTCATAGGCGTTACCAGCATCGAGCGCTTGTTTGATGAAATTCCTGCCAACCTGCGGGCCAAAGAACTGCTAGCGATTCCACCCGGCATGAATGAAATGTCGCTGAATCGTTTAATGCAAGGGCGTGCCGCACTCGATGGCGCGCCGATCTGCTTTCTCGGTGCCGGTGCTTACGAGCATCACATACCGGCTGCGGTGTGGCAGCTCACCACACGCGGTGAATTTTATACCGCGTACACACCGTATCAGGCAGAAGCCTCGCAAGGCACGCTGCAATTAATTTATGTATTTCATAGCATGATGACGGCGCTGACCGGCATGGATGTGTCCAATGCCTCGCTCTACGACGGTGCATCCGCATTATCCGAAGCGGTGTTGATGGCGGTGCGCGCGCATCGCAAATCCAAATCACGGCGAATATTAATGCCGCGCAATGTCAATCCGTTTTATCGCAAGGCCACACGCGGCATCGTCAAGTTGCAGGATATTGAACTGGCGTATGTCGATTACGATAAAACCACCGGACAAACTGCACTGGCTGCATTAAAGCAATACGAAGGTCAGGACATCACTGCTCTAGTGATTTCACAGCCGACATTTTTCGGTACGCTGGAAGATGTGAATGCCTTAACCGATTGGGCACATGCCCATAATATTTTGGTGATCGCGGTGGTTAATCCACTGAGCTTGGCCTTGTTAAAACCACCGGGTGAATGGGGTACAACCGGCGCCGATATCGTGTGCGGTGATGGTCAGCCCCTGGGCGCACCCATGTCATCGGGCGGGCCGTATTACGGCATCATGTGCTGCAAAAAAGAATTTGTGCGGCAAATGCCGGGCCGCATTGTTGGCCGCACGCTCGATCTCGATGGTAAAACCGGATTTGCTTTAACGTTGCAGGCACGTGAGCAACATATTCGTCGCTCCAAAGCCACATCGAATATTTGTACCAACCAGGGCCTGGTGGTAACCGCGTCCACTATTCATATGGCATTACTCGGCCCGGATGGATTGACGCAAACGGCGTCGGCCTGCCATCAAAATACGACGGCACTGGTCAAAGCATTAACCGCGATCAAGGGTGTTGAAGTGGTATTCAACTCGGCAAACTTTCACGAAGTGGTTATTCGCTTGCCAAAACCGGCCGCGACTGTGCTCAGTGCATTGGCCGGGCACAATATTATTGGCGGTTATGATTTAAGTGCAGACTATCCCGA
>JANOOU010000585.1:0-2621 GCA_031421475.1 Gammaproteobacteria bacterium
ATTAAGTAATTAAGAAATGCCGACTATCACAGGCAAGAATAAAACACCATTCATCAAAAAACGATCTGCAAAAAACGGGCTCACGCATTCACTTCTACCAGGACGTCTCGATTCACAATCCCGTTAAAAAATGGATTCCGAAAATCCATCAATACATCAAGCGCAGAAATCGAACATCGCCTTTATATTCTCATAGCTCATCACTATACCGTGTGTTACGCCACTGAGAGAGCAATTTAAGGTGAAAACCCGGCTCTAAAATGCTACTTTATGCGCCGCCCAATACGCAGAATCCAAGCACTTATGACAACCGACACACATAAAATACTGGTTACCAGCGCCCTGCCCTACGCCAATGGCCCGATTCATCTTGGCCATCTGGTGGAATATATTCAGACCGACATCTGGGTGCGCTTCCAGAAAATGCGTGGCAACACCTGTCATTATGTCTGCGCCGACGACGCTCATGGCACACCGATTATGCTGCGCGCGCGCCAGGAAGGCATAGAACCACAAATACTGATTGATCGCATTAATAAAGAACACCGTGCTGACTTCGCCGAATTTTTAGTCAACTTCGATAATTACTACAGCACCCACTCCGATGAAAATCGCGAATTTGTCAGCGGCATTTATCAAAAACTCAAAGCCGACGGCCATATTGCCGTGCGCACTGTACGCCAGCTGTATGATCCCGAAGCCAACATGTTTTTGCCCGATCGTTTTATCAAGGGCGAATGTCCCAAGTGCGGCACTGCTGATCAGTACGGCGACAACTGCGAAGCCTGCGGCGCAACCTATTCCCCCACCGAACTGAAAAATCCACGCTCCGCCGTAAGCGGCGCCACGCCAATTGAAAAAGATTCCGAACAATATTTTTTCAAACTCGGTGATTTCCAAAAATTTCTGGCGCAATGGCTGGACGCTGGCCACACCCAGAATGAAATCGCCAACAAACAAAAAGAATGGTTTGCCGACGGCTTGCAGGACTGGGACATTTCCCGCAACGCGCCTTACTGGGGTTTCGAAATTCCCGACGCACCCGGCAAATATTTTTATGTGTGGCTGGATGCACCGATTGGCTACATGGCGAGTTTTAAAAATCTTTGCGACAAAACCGGATTAGATTTTGGCGAATACTGGAACGCCGATTCCAAAACACGTTTGGTCCATTTTATCGGCAAGGACATTGCACGCTTCCATACCTTATTCTGGCCCGCTGTATTGCATGGCGCCGGTTATCGCACGCCGTCTTCGGTTTATTGCCACGGTTTTTTAACCGTGAACGGCCAGAAAATGTCGAAATCGCGCGGCACCTTTATTATGGCGCGCACTTATCTTAATTATCTGAAGCCCGAATATCTGCGTTATTACTACGCCGCCAAATTATCCGCTGGCGTGGATGACATCGATTTGAATCTTGAAGATTTCCAGATGCGGGTGAATGCTGACCTGGTGGGCAAGGTGGTTAACATCGCCTCGCGCTGCGCTGGATTTATTCACAAGAATTTCGGCGGCGAATTATCAGCCGCCTTGCCCGAACCTTTATTGTACGAAGATTTCAGCAAAGCGGCTGAAAGCATTGCCAGCCTTTACGAAAGTCGTGAATACAGTAAAGCCATAAAAGAAATCATGATGCTGGCTGATCGCGCCAACCAGTACATCGACGAACACAAACCCTGGAGCAAAATCAAAGAAGCCGGGCAGGAAAAAAATGTGCAGGATATATGCAGCCAAGGCATCAACATGTTTCGCGCCCTGGTGATTTATCTCAAACCGGTATTACCGGAACTGGCAGCCAACGCCGAAGAATTTTTGAATGCAGGTGAATTAAACTGGCACAGCGTACGACAACCCTTGCTGGGCAAAACCATCAACCCGTTCATACCCTTGATGATACGCATCGAAAAAGAACAAATCGAAAAAATGATTGAAGATTCCAAACAAACCATGACCGCCGCACCCGCAGCGCCTGCTGCTACAGCAACAAATATTGAACCAGTTGCCGCTATGATTGATTACGAAGATTTCGCCAAAATCGATTTGCGCATCGCCAAAATTGTAAAAGCGGCACACGTTGAAGGCGCTGATAAATTATTACAGCTCACACTGGATATCGGCGGCGAACAACGCAATGTTTTTGCTGGCATCAAATCCGCCTACAAACCGGAAGACCTCGAAGGACGTTTAACGGTGATGGTGGCCAACCTCAAACCACGCAAAATGAAATTTGGCATGAGTGAGGGGATGGTGCTGGCTGCCGGGCCGGGCGGAAAAGATTTGTGGATTTTGAATCCGGATGATGGAGCACAACCGGGAATGAAAGTTAAATAAAAATTTATCTCAAATAAAAATACATTCTGATCAAAAATCAGGCCGTTCCTATGTTTAGCACTAGATCGAATGTAACAAACTGAAATTTTGGAATTTATCCCGGCTACTGTGAAACAGAATCCGGGAGCCCCCGGATTCCACTACGTTAACAATTTCTTACATACCATCTACGATATTGGTCGCAATAACTTTTGCCGTTTGACGCCAGGCACTCTCCATTAACTGGGGATTACTCCGTATCTGTTCCAACTCCAATGCCGCAACATCACTGCTAATAGGCATAATAG
>JANOOU010000586.1:0-7889 GCA_031421475.1 Gammaproteobacteria bacterium
GTAAATTCCAATTTCGATACTGAAAGTGTTTCACGATTATATCCTCTTATAGTTGTTGAACTTTCGATGACCTAACGTAAAGTTGAGGGGCGCACCCAATGCCGGTAAGTTAAGAATGTAGGTGCGAATTCATTCGCACAAAGGTGCCATTAAACAGGCCATTGTCCGAATAAATTCGGACCTACAAAAGCACTCAACGGCCTTAACTTACCGGCATTGGGGGCGCACCGCTTTTGGCGCGTCCTGCACGAATGCCATGTTAGGTCTGGAGGATGTGAACGCACTTTATGTGGCACACCACAAAACACCTAACGCCTGAAACAACATGTGCAATGTTGCACATAACTGCTGCGTATAACGATGAAGCGGACGGCATGTACAAGCTTAAAAAAACGGTGTAACAACGGCTGTAACTTAATGAAAAATAATGAATGAAAAATAACGAAAGTCTGTTGCGGTTACAAATAAAAAACTAAAGTGACTAACGTAATTTCGACGGCGCTGAGTGTAAATCACTAGGCAGCCTAAATCAATAGGCTAATTATTCGGCATTTGATTCTTTTAGAAAAATACCTTACTGCCAGATTTATACATGGATAAAATTTAGCGGATGAAATACCCCGCCGTTTCTTAAGATTCGCTTCCCGGCAATTGCCCGGTCTTCGTTCGTGACGGGACTCTACCGCCTTCATCCCTGGATGGTGGGCTTTCCGCCATTCATGGCGGACGCTGCGTCTGCACATCCTACGGCACTACCTATCCCCGTGAGTGGCGTTAATTGCATACTGTCTGTACACATACGCATACACATTAAGCAATCTTTAAGGCTTCAAGAAGTGCTATTTAAATGTGTCCTCTACGCTGAACTCATCCAACAGGCAAAGGCTTTATCCTGAAAAGGGAGAATCATGAGGTCGGACTCGTTGATTTATTCACCCGCATAACTCGTCTTAAAGCTGGGGCGCTTGCTCTAGCCGTATTAGCTGTAACGCCATGTTCCATCTTTAATGCGTGATTTCACTTGCGCCCAAAAATAACCAGCATTTGGGTTTGCCTCTAACTCCTTCAGGCGCACTTCAAATTCGGCTTTTAATTCAGGCGAAATTTTCACAGCATCAGGAATCGCGGCAACGCTGTCGCACATAAGCTCAACGAGGCAAATACGCTGCTGCACTGTGTTTGGGTCAATGTTCGGGTTTTTTATGCGCATCAAGTAAGGTTTGCGTCATGATGCGGTCGGTGTACGCCATGGCAATGGCAGACATGATGAAGGTGATGTGAATAACCACTTGCCACTTAATGGTGGCTTCGGTCATCTGGTCGGCGTTAATAAATGTTTTGAGTAGATGAATGGATGAAATGCCAATCAGCGCCATGGATAATTTTATTTTCATGGTGGCGGCATTCACATGCGACAACCATTCCGGTTGGTCGGGGTGTTCTTTAAGATTTAAGCGCGATACGAAGGTTTCATAACCACCAATGGTTACCATGATTAATAAATTGGCAATCATCACCACGTCGATCAGGCCCAGCACGATCAACATGATTTCGGTTTCGCTAATGGTTGGGGTTTTAACTACCAGATGTATCAGCTCGATCATAAAGTGATAAACATACGCACCTTGTGCAACGATTAAACCCACATACAAAGGCGCCTGTAACCAGCGGCTCCAGAAAATAAGTTGTGCGGTAATTAATAGGGGAATATGTCGATATTTTGGTTCTTGCATAAAAAGTTTCGTCATAGGTTGATGAGGGGGGTGTTATCCAGGCTGAGTCGTGGGTCAGGCTGGTATAATGTCGGCACCTTATCCAGCAAGTGCTGCGCATTGTCAACTAGCGTTTCACTATCTGCTTGTTAAAAACGGGTTTTGCAGATAGATCGGCTTGAGAGTCGACTTTGAATTATGAGTTCAGGTTCAGTTGAGGCTGTTACACCATTCCGATTCAGGCCATAACTAATTGAATGATATTAATTTTACGTGCTGCCCCGGAGTCGAGAACTCAGTCGAGAGCTCGCAATCATCCGCTTTTTTTGTCATTCTAATAGAAAATTGTGACCATTGTTTATGGGATATCTGAATAGAACGTTTTTCAACAAGCTGTTAAATGAGATCCCTTAAACTTGGCGACAAGCTCAACGTGAGTGATACATTAATATAACATCGACCGGTTCGAAGGCAACTTCATTGCCAATCTGAAGGCTTCCATCACGGGTAACGGGTTTGGTATGAAGGCTGTTAAAGCCTTGCGTCTGGAAGACATGCGCATGTTGTTAACCGGCCCAAGAAAGAACCTGGCTTTGGCCGGGTGCGTCCGGAAACCGATGGCCGTACCCTGCGTTACATCAGCCGTTCTTAGGCAACAGACAGGCCGGAAGGCGAGCGGTATTGATGTACGCGGTTGGATGGGGCAGCTTGATTCAAACGTGTAGTTCCAATGGCGGGCGCAAAAAACCCCGCCATTTTTTTGAAACATGAAGGGATATTTTTATGAGTGAGACCCAACCGCTTACGGCCGTATTATCGGATGATTCGCAGGTAAATCTGGCGGCAGAATTTGAATCTTCAAATGTTAAAGAAGTACTCGATAAGCTCGACAAGGAACTGATCGGTTTAAAACCGGTTAAAACCCGCATCCGCGAAATCGCGGCGCTGCTATTGGTGGATCGGCTGCGCAAACAGTTTGCGTTAACCTCCGAGACCCCTACCTTACACATGAACTTTACCGGCAACCCCGGTACGGGCAAAACTACTGTCGCCATGCGTATGGCCGAAATTTTACATCGCCTGGGTTATGTGCGCGGCGGCCATCTGGTGTCCGTTACGCGCGATGATCTAGTGGGTCAATACATTGGCCACACCGCGCCCAAAACCAAGGACGTGATTAAAAAAGCCATGGGTGGCGTGCTGTTTATCGACGAAGCGTATTATCTGTACAAGCCGGAAAACGAACGCGATTACGGCGCCGAATCGATCGAAATTTTACTGCAAACCATGGAAAATAATCGTGACGACCTGGTGGTGATCCTGGCCGGCTACAAAGACCGCATGGACAAGTTTTTTCACAGCAACCCCGGCTTGCGCTCGCGCATTGCGCACCATGTTGATTTTCCCGATTACAGTGCCGAAGAATTGTTGCATATCGCCAAGTTAATGTTAGCCACGCAAAATTATCGCTTCAGTCCCGATGCTGAAAAAGCTTTCTTCGACTACATCACCATTCGTATGACCCTGGAACATTTTGCCAACGCGCGCTCCGTTCGCAATGCGCTTGACCGTGCGCGTTTACGCCAAGCCAATCGTCTGTTTGCCAACGCCAGCAAATCTCTGAGCAAAACCGATCTAATGACCCTTGAAGCCGACGATATTTTAACCAGCCGGGTGTTTCTCGAAGGAAAACTCGACAGGGATGGCGATGAAGGCAGTGATGCGATAGCGGATTGAATATGTAACTTAACGAACTTTATAGCAGCATGCGTGCCGCGCGAGATACACCGGTTGATGCCACGACCATCGATCTGTTCGACCGAGGCCACCCGTTATACCAGCACGGGGTAGGCTGTGCTCAAGGCGTTATCGATAATTCAATTTTACCCAGCCTTAAAAATAATATTGATACGCCAGCCCGGCTTCAGAATAGTACACGTTCTCGTGATTCAGGCGCTTGGCCTGTAATCGAATGGAATGGTTGCTAGACAATACGAAGTTGTGAATGTAATGCGCGCTTAAACGTGTTTCGTCATTGGAAAATTCTTCGGCGCCGATTTGTAAGTGAGCAGTCTGATTTTTGAAATGATGCAACATGCCGCTGAGTCCACCCAGGGCAATTTCCATATTGTCATCAAATTCGCTGTTGTGTTCCAGACGCAAGCTGGCCATGACATAAAATATGTTGTTTTCTATCGGTGCATAGGCCAGGCCAACACCACCGGTTATATGTGCGGTGAGTACATCACGGGTGCGGGTGGGTTGTTGTTCAAGCCCTGCATAAATGCGCCAGGACAAGGGCTTTAAAAAATCCGAGCGTGGCGTCAGTGAAAATATATCTATCACATCAAACTGTTGCACCTGTATGGATTCGTCTTCATAAACACGCAGTTGCAGATTACCAAGATTAATTTGTGCGCCCTGCAAAAAACCGGATACGTTATCTTCCAGGCCGTGAAATGACATGCGATAGCCGAGCTCAGCAAACGCGGAATTTTCCATGCTGCCTGCATACAGAGACAAACGAGAACTTAAATGGCCATTTTCGGGTTGATTGATGCTCTGGCTAACAGGTTTCGCAGTGGTAGGGTATTGATTGAGTTTTTCCAGTAACAGGTAGCTGTTTTTAGCCATGGCGTCTTCACGCGCACCTGTACCATGGCGATAGCGAAGGAGTTTATAAGCGGTATCGATAATATTTTTTTGTTGGCTGGCATCCATCGCTAAAAATTCTGCGGAAGCCAGCTCCTCGATGTTCGTTGTTAGACGTTCAATTAATTTATAGTGTTGGGGCGGTGTTTTTGTCAGTAGCTCCTGTAAAACCGTAACCTGCGAGGGCCGGTATTTTACGGCAGTGATAAGCCCGGCGTTTTCGACGACGCGTACTGTGTCAACAGGTATTACGGTCAGTTTAAATTTGTCGGTGAGTTCAATGCCTGGGCGTGCTATTTCGAGTAATTCCAGCAAACGATAAGAGCAGTTTTCATCAAAGAAATAATAATCAAATTTAATCTCTTTTAATTCCCATAAATGCGTCACCAGTTTTTTTATTTCATCGGGTTGCAGATTCAGTGGATATTCCCAGATATCACGATTTTCATCTTTGTTGTATTCGCGGATTTTTTTGAAGTAAGGCGTAACAATAAAAAGTCCGGGATAGCCGCCACTGAGGCCCTTGAACGCATAGAACAGCGAGTTGTCTCCCGCTTTAACGTCGGCGCCGAAGTTGATAGCAATGGAGAGCCAGTCTGAACTGTTGTCCTGGCTGGCTGCATCCAGTCTTAATAGTGTGTGGCCAAACATGGAAGAAGGACTGTTGAGGTGATACGCCGGAAAAATCAGCACCAGTTGTTCGTCAGGTATGCTGGCGCGCCACTCTTTATAGAGTGCGCAATTGGCAGCCGGCAGCTCTGTAATCTGGTTATTAAGCTTTTGATTGAGCCAGTGTAAGCGTGCCGGAAAGCGGCATTGTGCATGGGTGTCGTTACTGGCATTTTCGTCATAAAACGCCGCCAGCGTGGCCTGCATTTCGGCTTCGGGATTTTTTTTCCCGTCGGCTGCAAAGAAGAAGTTTGTGTCATCGACCTGGCTGATAAATTGATTGCCGTTTTCGGCATAATGCAGCAGCTTTAGCCATTCCGGATTGAGCCAGAGTTGCTGTTGTGTGGCCTGATTTTGCAGGGCACTGATTTTTGTGGTGGTATTGGCGTATGCGCTGTGGCCAATAAAGAGGTTGAAAGCAGAAACAAGAATGAACAATGACCCGTAAAAATTTCGCGATGGCATGAGGTGATTTGTTTGAGTTGGTAGCGTGGTGATCCTGGATTGCAGACAAAAACAAGGCCCTGTAATAACAGGGCCTTGTCTGTAGCCATAATAATCTGAAATTAGATTACATATTTGGCCAGGCGTACATCCGCTTTCATTACTTGCTCAAGTGAAGCCAGGGCTTCTTCAGCAGTGGTTTTTTCGCTGGGGAAAATAACCTTGAAGTTGGAATGTGCTACTTCAGCAAATGTCTGACGATCTGACTGTTCAATACCCATCAGAACCGCTACGGCATTCATGGCTTCGCCATTGCCTGCAGCTACGTCTTCAGAGAATTCAGTCATAACGGCAGCAATCATGCTCTTGCCGCCATACGTCAGTTTGCCAGTTGTGCTGCAACCATTGGTGCCGCTGGTCATGCCGAATGAGGCGTTGCCAGAGGTGCCATTGGTGGTGCTGGCAGCGAAGTGAGGAACAGCGCCAGACTGACCTACAAACAGCATTTGACCCCAACCGCAGTCATTGCCGCCGGCTGCATCGGCAAATGCAGAAGTAGAGGCAGCAGCTAAAACGATACAACCAAGAATCTTTTTCATGTATTTTTCCTTTCTTGAGGAGATTAATCAGAATAATGTGGATGCTGCTATTGCAACACGGTGGGAGTCTAGTTTTAAACGAAATCAAATGCAATAAACCCTGAAAGACAATATGACATGTGTAAACAAATAATGAGTAAATCCTGGCCTCTGATGCTGCTGCTGATGTTACAGGGCTGTACCAATGTGCTGTTTGTGCCCTCACGGCAGCATCTGCTGACACCCGATAAAGTACATCTCAGTTATTCAGATATAGGTGTTGCCGCCGCGGACGGCGTGATGTTACACGGCTGGTATTTGCCTGCAACAGCACCGGTTCGAGGCAATATTCTGTTCTTGCATGGCAATGGCGAAAATATCAGCACCCATCTGGCCACGGTATACTGGTTGCCGGCAGAGGGATATAACGTGTATTTGTTCGATTACCGTGGCTATGGTAAATCGCAAGGTGATGTGGGTTTGCCGGGTAGTCTGAGCGATATCGAGGCGATGATTGCCTATATCACCGAGCACCGGACAACACCCCAAAAAATCATTGTATTCGGCCACAGCCTGGGTGCCAGCATGGGGATTTATGCGGTATCGCAGTCTGCTCATAAGGCGGATATAGTGGGGTTGGTGACGATTGGCGCGTTCAGTGATTACGGTGCAGTGACGCGTGATATGTTGTCGCGCTACTGGTTTACCTGGCTGTTTCAATGGCCCTTATCTCTCACCATCGATAACAGCTTTAGTCCGAAAAAATATATATCGCTAATATCCCCCTTGCCTGTGGTACTGATGCACAGCGATGCGGATGAGATGATTGAAGGCTACCATGCCGATGTGTTGTTTAAAGCAGCGGCTGAACCCAAATACTTCCAGGCATTACGCAGCGATCACAACCATGTATTTAATGATGCGGATAACCGGCGATTGCTGTTGCAGTGGCTTGCACGTATCCAGGGTGGATCAATCCAATAGGCTGAAGTGTTCCGCAGTGCTGTCGATGCAGTAGAAAGAGTCTGGATCGATGTGGCTCATCTGGATTAGTGTCGAGTTGCTGGCAAATTGTACAACTAGCAGGCCCTTCGCCTAATATTCCGGCTCGGGTCTGCGCTACTATCGCGTCTCAGGCGGAGTCTAATCATTAAAACCGGCGCAAGAGGAATCCAGATTTATGGTGGTTGATTTTAGTAACATCTCAATGCCCATGGCGGCGTTGATGGCGTCCATGATCGGTGCCACGGCGACTATCACGGCCGCCATTTTGCAGCTGCGAATGGCCTGGCGCCGCGAGATGTTGGCGCGGGCCGAGCACAAGCCGGTTACCAAGAAAGCGAAGCGAGGCCCGGTAACGGCAGTCTTTATGTTGTTAATAGCATCGGCCATCGGCGGGTTTGCGCTGTCTCAATACCTCATGACCGAGAGACAAAATAAAGGCGAAACGCTGGAGCAGGACTTGCTGAGTAAAATCGACCAACTGGCGGTGTCTGCGCAGCGGTTGGAGAATGTCCGGATGTTAGGCGAGAGTGATGTGCTGCGACAGCTACGCATGGAAGAAGCGCTGCGTCTTGGTCGAGAAGGCGTGGTTACTCTACTGGGTGTGGGTAAATGTAGCGTGCACTCTACCGATGGATCCACAGCGGAGCCGAGATTCTGTAACGAACAACAGGCGACATGGGTACAGCTTTGTACAGAGCTGCCTATTACAGCGACGGTGTCGGCCATTGAACTGTATGCGCGAGTGGATGACGAGCCCGGGCCATGGAGTGAAAAGAAGCTGACAGCTGCCGGTACTGACTTTGGTGGTGGGCGTTTCAGTGAAAAATCC
>JANOOU010000587.1:0-4309 GCA_031421475.1 Gammaproteobacteria bacterium
CTATATCAAAACCAATTCTTATGGTGAATTTGTTTTTGACTGGGCCTGGGCCGAGGCTTATCACAAAAACGGCCTGCAATATTATCCCAAGCTGGTTATAGCCACACCCTATTCACCCGTGACCGGCCCGCGTTTGTTAACACGCCCTGATGATCTCGTCACCAAACAGGCTTTGCTTAGATTTGCTATCGAACAAGCCGAAAAATTAAATCTGTCATCCGTGCATTGTCTGTTTAATCTGGCGGAAGACCATGCCGCCGAATTACAAACCGGCTTACTGTCACGATTTGATTATCAGTTTCACTGGCATAATCAAAACTATGAAAATTTTGCCGATTTTTTATCCCGCTTACAAAGTAAAAAACGTAAAAATATTCAACAGGAACGACGAAAAGTTAATGACGCTGGCATTGAAATAAAAATTTACAAAGGCGATGAATTAACAGAAGAACTGTGGCAAGTAGTGTATGATTTTTACCGAATTACATTCGACAAAAAATCCGGCCATGCCACCTTATCACTGGATTTTTTTCAGGCAATAGCTAAAAAACTGGTTGTACCCCTCGCATTCCATAACAACAGACCTGTGGCTGGTGCGATTTGTGTATTGGGAAAAGACACACTCTACGGACGTCACTGGGGATGTTACGAAGAGTACAACAGCCTGCATTTTGAACTGTGTTATTACACCGGCATAGATTATTGCATCCATAACCAGTTACAGCATTTTGAGCCTGGCGCCCAGGGTGAACACAAAATTTCCCGGGGGTTTTTACCGCGCCAAACCTGGTCAGCACACTGGATTCCACATACCGGCTTTAACCAAGCCATAGCCAACTTCCTGCAACGCGAAGGCCAAGCCATGTCACATCACGGCGAAGAACTGCTGGCGGCATCCCCTTATAAATAATTTCATCCCTGCGGCCCCCGTCCGGGTGATCATCAACAGATAGATACAGCCTGAGCTGCTAAACTCCATCAAGATTACCTTACCCTAGCAGGAGCAGCTGTATGGCCAGAATAGTCATGTTTTACCTATCGCTGCTGTATTTTTTTTCTGGCCATAGCCAGGCAACCGCCATCGAAGAAAAACTGGCGAACGGGCTGTTAGCGCAAGCCGAATACGTTCAAGGTGATACCAACAAACCCGTCGTATTATTGCTACATGGTTTTTTAACGGTACACACCTTTAATCTTATTCAAAATATCCATCATGAGCTGGCCGGTAATCAGTACTCTGTGTTGGCCCCCACCCTGACGCTCGGCATCAACAAACGCCTTACCAGCCTGGACTGCAACGCCTTGCATTTGCATGACATGGAAGGCGATCTGAAAGAGATTGACTGGTGGATAAACTGGCTCATCAAAAAAGGTCATAAGGAAATTATTCTCATGGGCCACTCCAGCGGCGCCATACAACTAACCCGCTATGCCAGCACCCGGCATCACAAAGAAGTTGTTAAACTTATTGCGCTCAGCCTCGTACCGCTGGACAGAAAAAATCACGGACAGTTTACGGCATCGAATAAACTTGCCACTAAAATGCTGGCCGAGAAAAACGAAAGTATTGGCAATTTCTCATTAGCTTATTGCGTCAATAGTTATTCCTCACCTGCCAAAAATTATATGTCCTATGCACAATGGGACAACCAGCACATTTTAAAAACTTTACACGCAGTAAGCATCAACAAAGAAATTATCATGGGCAGTGACGACATTCCTGTATCCGATTCATGGATAGCTGACATGAGGACGGCAGGCGCCAAAGTGGTCATTATTAATGGCGCTGATCATTTCTTTGGCGCCGGTGCTGAATTTGAGCTGTACGATGCCATCCTGGCTGCATTAACCCGTAACTGAATAAGTCAGAGGTTCCTTAAATATTTGTTGCACGATAGAAAAACACCGGCTTATGAGAACCATTAAAAAGAAACTACATTTCAGTCACTATATCTATATCTTCCTGACTATAGCCATTGGTACGTTTCTTTTTTTCAGCTGGTTTATTTCACAACGCCTCAGCGGCATAAAACTGGAATTTGAAAGCTCTGCTCACAAGGAAGCCGCCATGGAAGTTATGCGCGCCATGGACAATACTCTTAATCAAATCACCACACTCGCCGCTGAAATCACTGCCTGGGATGAAGTCCATCAGCAATTAGGCAGCCCCGCTTATTACGGCTACTGGAAAATGCACCGTCCTAGTTCCAGGCAACTACCCAGCCATATCGAGAATCTTGAACTCTATGATATACACAAAAAAATCCTTGGCAAAACAGCAGATGCCGAATCACCGAACACGATCACCGCCACCGAGAGTTACTACAGCATTCACAATAACAGGCTGTATTATTTTGCTATTTTTCCAATTATTTCCAGAGTCAATATACACGACACCATTGGTTATTTACTGCTACGTGTGAATGTCAGCATGGCATTATTAAAATCCGGACAGCTTGTTATCACCGACCAATCCAGCGTACGTACAACAAACCATGAAATACCGTTTATTCACCCGGATAAAGCACTGTATTTTTTACAATTCAATGCCAAACAAAACCCTTTGTTCGATGAATTACTTGACACCACCACAGCAACACTTTTTTATGGATTGCTGTTAATATTATTATTAACCCTGTCACTGTACTTCTTTGCCAGAAAACTGATCAACGTACCCCTGAATAAACTCACGAATTACATTGAACAGCTTAAATTCGGCTATCATCAGAAAGAAATCGATCTTGAATTTGACCTGCATGAATTCGATAAACTAAAACGATCTATTGATGTGTACCAAAATGAATTAACGCGAATCCATTCAAACCTTGACAAGAAAAATGATGAGCTCTGGAAACTGGCGCATCATGATTCTTTAACCGGTGCGGCAAACCGGCGTGCTTATGAAGAAGACTGGAAAAGTTACATTGCAATTGCCAGCCATCAGCGCTTTGATTTTTCCTATATGTTAATTGACTGCAATCACTTTAAAGCCATCAACGATACCTACGGGCATGACGTAGGCGACAAACTTATCATTAAGCTGGTTGAAATACTGCATCGAAGTTTACGTGATGGCGACAAACTTTATCGAATAGGCGGTGATGAATTCGCCAATATATTATGGAATACCGATTCTAAAATCGCCGAAAAAGTCGCACAACGATGCCTTGAAAACATTCGCAGCTATAATTTTATTGAGCTGGGTATTAATGAACCTGTAACTGTAAGCATTGGCATCGCGACACACAGCAAAGATACCACCACCGCCCTGGATGCGTTACCACGGCAGGCGGATATCGCTATGTATCATGCCAAAAAATCCGGTTCGCGCAGCATTATTCATTACAACATCAGTCTCGAAACCAGTTTTGCACCACTGGTTTCTAATCGAATTATTGATGCCGTCATACGTGCAGCAAGCACCACCGAAGGCATAGTCATACATTATCAACCGGTGGTGAACAGCAAAACACTTAAAATAGATTATTACGAAGCCTTGCTGCGCATTCAGGATAAACAAGGCTTGATCGGTGCAGGCGAAATCTTTCCCGTGGCAGAAAACCTTTTCCTTGAAGCTGAGCTGGATCTGGCCGTACTGAAAAAAATCGAAGACGATTTAAAAAACAAACTCATACCTTCTGCAACTGGCGTTTCAATTAATTTTTCGGCAGCCGTGTTTTCCCAGCCGGATCTGATTCAACGTTTGTTACCACTCAAAGCGTATCTTGCAGACTACGCCATCATATTTGAAGTAACAGAAAAAACCCTGATTGCCGATCTCAACATGGTGTCGATGAAATTAAACGAGCTCAGACATCACGGCTTTGAAATTGCACTCGATGACTTTGGAACAGGCTATTCATCCATTCGTTATCTCGCCAATATGCCGATTGATATTGTTAAATTTGACATCAGTATGACACGACAACTCACAGCGGAAGACCGGGCGCGCGCCATTATCTCCGGCACCGCGGAAGTCATTCTTAAAGCCGGTTTTAAATTGGTTGCAGAAGGCATAGAAAACGTCGAATTACAAAATCTGGTGATCGATATGGGCGCCACTCATATGCAAGGTTATGCGCTGGGCAAACCGGAGAGACTTGATAAAAAATGAATTACAGAAATTCAATTCATTGCATCATTACAAATCAACATGTGCTTTCGGTACACTTCACCGTATGTTGAATGTCCACTGGCTAGATACCGATCCCAACTCGCCTTTTCCACCCTTGGAACAAGCACTGACCGACCCTAACGGCTTACTCGCTGTCGGCGGCGATTTAAGCTCAACGCGTTTATTGAATGCCTA
>JANOOU010000588.1:0-2970 GCA_031421475.1 Gammaproteobacteria bacterium
CCGCTCTTCGAACAAATTAGTATTGATATGGCTCGTTTCCAGCGGTAGCAACACACTAATTGATGTACCCTCATCCAACTTTGATTCGATCGCAATATGGCCACCCAGTGAGTGCACCAAACCGTGCACCACAGACAAGCCCATGCCGGTACCCTTGCCCACCTCTTTGGTTGTGAAAAAAGGATCGAATATATTTTTCAGGATATGCTCAGGAATACCGCTGCCGGTGTCACGAACTATTAGTTTTACAAATTCACCTGCATAGTTGTGCAGACACGAAGCGCAGAGTTGTTGGCTCAAATTTTGTTTGCCGAGCACGATATCAAGCTTGCCATATTCACCCATTGCATCGCGCGCGTTGATACACAGGTTAAGAATAATCTGATGTAAATTGATGGGCTGAATACGCGCTTTAATATCCGGTGTTTCAAGCTGGTATTTCAACTCAATGGTGCTGGAATCGATGAGTGCAACAGCGCAATAACTTCTCGGGCAATGTGATCCAATAACGTGACCGGCGCTTCAGCACCTTCTACTCCAGGCGACAAACGACTGAATGTGAGCATTTGTGAAACCAGCTCTTTGGCACGGTTACAACTCTTTAGTACTTCCCCCAAATAGCGGCCGACATCGGCTGGCACATCCGTACCTGCACCAAGCGTGTGCCTGGAAAGCTCGGCATACCCCAGAATAGCACCCAGAATATTATTAAAATCGTGGGCTATACCT
Organism: Gammaproteobacteria bacterium; assembly: GCA_031421475.1. Lineage (GTDB taxonomy): Bacteria > Pseudomonadota > Gammaproteobacteria > SZUA-229 > SZUA-229 > JACPVK01. The sequence continues at coordinate 730 of JANOOU010000588.1, forward strand.
GCGGTTAAATGCCCCATCGCTTCCATTTTGGTGGCCTGTACAAGTTGATCGCGCAAGGTCTTTGCATTCTGTTCCGCCTGCTTGCGCTCGGTGATATCTTCTGCCGACGCCAGTATGCCCGTGATGTGTCCGGTTTCATTTTTCAACAAGGTGGTATTCCAGGCAAAAAATCGCTCTTCGCCACGCCCAGTCAAAACTGTATTTTCATAATGCTCCAGCCCGTCTATATCCCCGCTCATCAATCTCGCAAAAACCTGTTTGATCTCAGCCACATGACGTTCAGGTAAAAAATGTTCGAACCAGTTTTTACCCAAAATATCCTGTTCGGGCAGCCCCAACATCTCACACCCTTTATGATTAATGAGCGTTATCCGTGCCTGGGTATCCAGCGAGAGCAACATGACGGCAACAACGTTTAAATAATTTTGCGCCTGCTGCTGGGATAGCAGTAACTGACGTTCAGCCTGTTTACGTTCGGTAATATCCGCCACAATCACAAAAAACCCACATACTGCCCCGGCACTGTCATAATCTGGCAAGGCTGTAACTTGGCCATATAACAGGTGGCCAGCAGGCGAGTCGACTTCCACCTCAAAGGTCACTTTTTCACCCGCCAGCGCGCGTTTAAAATAAGGTTCCACCCGTGCATAGTGTTCAGCTCGAACCGAAGTTCGCTGCGTCTGGCCAATCACCTCTTCCGGGCGTTTGCCAAACCAGCGTTCATAGGCTGCACTCACAAACAAATATCGACCATTTATATCTATACGGGCAACCGGTGCCGGTAATACATCGGTAATTCTTCGCAACTCGGCTTCGTGTGCAACGAGCAATGCCTGCTGGCGATACTGTTCAGTCACATCATGAAACACCAGAACCACACCCGTGATCTGGCCAAGCTTGTTGCGGATCGGGGCGGCACTGTCGGCAATCTGAAACTCGTCGCCATAACGTGCAATCAGCAATGTGTGATTGGCCAGCCCGATAATATTTCCACTGTCCAGCACCCGCTTTACCGGATTATTGACAACCTCCCGGCTTTCGCTATTAATAATATGAAACACCGTTTCCAGTGGTTGCTGCTGTGCATCAGCCAAAGTCCAGCCTGTTAATTGCTCTGCCACCGGATTCATGTTCAGCACCTTGCCGTCCATGCCCGTGGTGATTACCGCATCACCAATGGAATTAAGGGTAACGGCCAGATTCTCTTCACGATCACGCAGATTTTTTTCCTGCTCAATCAGTGCATCGAGCATAAGATTGAAATCACGCCCCAACAGACCAATTTCGTCTTGCCTGTCAAACGCAGCGCGTAACTCTCGCCGCCCCTGGCGATTACCTTCAACGACATTAACCAGATGGCGCAATCCACCCGTTAAATTTCTGGCCATGAAATAAGCAAACACACTGCCCATCAAAATAGCCAGCAAGGTATACAAAATACCATTGCGTGTTATGGCACCCAACCCCGCCGTAATTTTTTCCTGACCGATCCCTACACGCGCCCAGCCAATCAACTCATCCTCCACCATTATTGGATAGGCCACATCCACCAATTGACTATTGTCTACCAGCACATGAGTCTCTGCATCCGATGTCAGCAAGCCCAGGCTGATAGCATCAGAAAAATACAAGGTGTTTTTACGGCTGTCGGTATGTGCAATCACCTTGCCACGTGGTGACACCACCATGGCGTAACGCAAACCCGGAAAACTGGCCGGCGATTGCAGGACTTCATCCAGGCCGGCGATATCTTGCGCCAACACCCACGAACTGCTACTGGTAGCGAGTGTCTTGGCCAGACCTTCTGCCAACGCAATGCTTTGCATGTGTAAGAAATGACGCTGCCGTTCTACCAGATCAACCACGAAAAAAGTCATTAACACGGCATGCACCAGCGCGATACCCAGGATCAACTGGCGACGTATTGAGGCCATCCAGAAATGTCTGGCCATGGCAGTTATTTTATTGAACATTTATTAGTTTCCAGCGCCCATTCAATTAACAGGCCCAATCTCGGCTTCATATTTTTTGAGAAACGTACGTACCGGCACATAGTCATCATTGCTGGCCGGTTTAAACATGGACAGATCCATGGCCTTCAATACTACCCGCCCTTCATTTGTGTTGTGCATGTTGAATATTACCTGAGCCACTTGATCAACCAATTCTTGTGGCACGTCGTCACGTGCCATCAGGGAATTGTCCGGCATCGAATCCGTTTCCCAAATCACTTTCAATTCT
>JANOOU010000589.1:0-3071 GCA_031421475.1 Gammaproteobacteria bacterium
TTGGTATCTTGGCGGGCAGCTTGCTGAAGAAGGTGTTAAACGTTCAGCGGCAGAGCAAATTCAATTTGCCAAAAAAGAAATTGCCGCGTTAATACCCTGGCTGGATTTAACGCATACACAATGGGCGAGTTTACCGATTGATCGCGCAGAATTAAAACAGGGTGAAGGCAAACGTCCTGATACTTTTTCACTGGATAACTCAAACAAGAAAATTATCACCGCTTGGCCAACCAAACTGGCGCTGGCACCGATGCTGGCCGATGCCCTGCTTGAAACGCTAGCCGTGAACGGTGTTACAAAATCAGGATTGAGTGCCTTACCGGTTTGGCCACAGCCCCTTTACGCAAGCCTGCCCTGGCAGGAAGAAACCCGATGGAGTTAAGAGCGCTGGGAGCAACCGGTATTAAAGTGAGCGTGCTCGGCCTGGGTACCGTCAAGTTCGGTCGCAATCAACAGGTAAAATACCCGCAGGCATTTGACTTGCCGAATGATGCGGCGGTGTCCGATTTATTGGCTTGTGCCTATGACTCCGGTATCAATTTTATTGACACGGCACCCGCCTATGGAAACAGCGAGCTGCGTTTGGGTCAGCTGCTGCCTAAGCATCAAAATTGGGTAGTCATGACAAAAGTTGGCGAGATTTTTGAGCATGGCGAATCACGTTTTGATTTTTCCGCTGCGTATACACGCGCCAGTGTTGAAAGCAGCCTTAAACGATTAAAACGTGAAGCGATTGACATTGTTTTAGTGCATTCAGATGGTGATGATATGCGCATCATCAAACACGAAGGCGTACTGGAAGCACTGGATAAACTCAAGCAAAAAGGTTTGATCAAATCCTTTGGTATGTCCAGCAAAACTGTTGCCGGTGGCCGCTGGATTGTTGAACATTGCGATGTCGTGATGGCAACCAGCAATCTTTCCTATAATGACGATACCGATGTTATAACACTGGCGCAAAAATTAAATAAAGGTGTTGTTATAAAAAAAGGCTTACAGAGTGGCCATGCCGACACGGCCTCGGGAGGCTCGGGTGTTGAGCAATCCATAACACACGTTATTAATCAACCCGGTGTGAGCAGCATGATTGTCGGCACCATCAATAAAAAACATTTGCTCGATAATATTGATATAACAAATCGCATATTAACCCTGCAACATACTGTGTCGCGGGCAAAATAATATGCGCCATTATTTAATAGTTGGCCCGGCATGGGTGGGCGATATGGTGATGGCGCAATCACTTTTTATCACCCTGAAACAACTTCACCCCGATTGCAAAATCGATGTGCTTGCACCGGAATGGTCATTGCCCATTTTAGAGCGCATGGCGGAAGTGAATAGAGGCATAGCGATACCGGTTTCTCACGGAAGGCTGGCTTTGCTGGCAAGATGGCGATTAGGTATGCAGTTAAGACAGCAGAAATATACTCACGCCATTGTGTTGCCGCGTTCATGGAAATCGGCATTGGTACCGTTTTTTGCCAGGGTGCCGGTAAGAACAGGTTATCGCGGCGAAATGCGTTTTGGTTTGCTGAATGATATTCGTGAACTGGATAAATCTGTTCTCACCCAAACCGTACAGCGTTTTGTGGCACATGCTTATGAAAAAACAACGCATGTACCTTTTCCCATTCCTATATCCCATCCAGCGTTAAATACCCATAAAAAAAACACAGAACAGCTGCTCCGTAAGCTAGGTTTGAATTTAATCCGACCGGTTATTGGTTTAATGCCAGGAGCCGAATACGGCCCGGCCAAACAATGGCCGATTTCGTATTATGCGCAACTGGCCACGAAGCTGGTAGCTGCAGGCTATCAGGTATGGGTATTGGGCTCAGGTAAAGAACAGCTATTAGGTGATGAGATTGTTCAGGGTCTGTCCGGACATGCTGTCAATTTATGCGGCAAAACGCATTTAATAGATGTAGTGGATCTGATTAGTTGCGCAGAACAAGTGGTGAGTAATGATTCAGGTTTGATGCATGTGGCAGCAGCACTGAATATCAGGGTTAATGCCATATATGGTTCATCAACACCCGCATACACACCACCATTGAGTCATACAGCGGTGGTCTTCTATAAAAACCTTTCATGCAGCCCGTGTTTCGACAGGGTATGTAAATTTAAACATTATAATTGTTTGACGACCATTGACGCAGCGGTGGTGTTGTCGGCAATTTGTTCGGAAAAAAATGATGTACAAAAAAATAGTTGATATTAAACAATATAAATTTGAATGGATGCATCTATCTTTGTTATTAATTTTTCTATACCCATTATTTACAAATACGTTGCGGCACTGGGCGTCTTCAATGTATGTGTTACTTGCGTTGGTGGCATTGTTATCGATTAAGAAATTCACTTATGATTTAAGAAAAGAAGAGAAAATATTTCTGATAATCATGATATTGCATGTTTTATCAACAGCCATATCGAATACATTGTCCGATTGGACATATGCATCGAAAACATGGTTTTTCTCAGGTGATGTCAGATTCTTATTTGCAGTACCTATATATTTATATTTGAGAAAAATACCAGAAATCTGGAAGTATTTTCTCGCGGCAGTGCCGTTTGCTGCAATCATTATTGGTATGACGGGTATTATTGACTTTATGTCGCGTTATTTTCGAGGTGATATAGGACAAATATTTGCGGAAGGTATTTACGGGCATATATTCCAGGGCAATATATCGGTTTTGTGGTCTGTGCTTAGCTATGCAACGGCAGAATATTTTAGAACAAATAAAAAAATGCAGGCATTATGTTTGGCCGGTGCAATACTGGCAGCAATAGGTGCTCTGGTATCTGTAACACGCAATGCATGGTTGTCATTATTATTGTTATACATAGTGCTTTTCATCATGCAAGGAGGCTCTGTACGATTACTTAAGGGAATGGGCATGAGAAAGATTATTGTAATAGCGATTACCTTATTCTCTGTTATGTATTTTATGTCAGGTATAGACTATGTAAAAATCAGGCTTGCTCAAGTATATGAAGAGCCTGTGATGTACTTTACGGCAGATAGAAGTAAACCCATTGAATACAGATCTCTTACTTTCAGG
>JANOOU010000590.1:0-5505 GCA_031421475.1 Gammaproteobacteria bacterium
ACCGCCGTCGGCACCGTGCTAGTCAAGGACATTCATACCAGCGGGAGCAGCAATCCTTACGGACTCACCGTTTTCAACAATGCACTCTATTTCGCTGCCAACGAAGGCACCAACAGCTCCGAGCTTTGGAAATCCGATGGCACCGAGGTCGGCACCGTGCTGGTCAAGGACATCAATCTCGGGGGAGGCGGCAGCAATCCTGGCGGCTTTACCGTCTTCAACGGCATGCTCTACTTCAGAGCCGATGACGGCAGCAACGGGGTCGAGCTCTGGAAATCCGATGGCACCGAGGTCGGTACCGTGCTGGCCAAGGACATCAATCCCGGAATGGGAGACAGCTGGCCGTCCTACCTCACGGTCTTAAACGGCACTCTTTCCTTCAGCGCCACCGACGGCAGCAACGGGTTCGAGCTTTGGGAATCCAACGGTACCGACGCCGGTACCGTGCTGGTTAAGGACATCAATCCCGGGGCAGGCGACAGCACGGGAGAATAGCAAGCGGCGCGAGGTAATCGGACGGCTTGGTACGAAACTTCTGGATTGGGTGAATGAAATGAACCTCCAACGACCCTGGGCCTATATCGTTGGGGGTCGTGGTGTTCACACCGCCAACCTCTGCGTTGCCATGAGCTGAGACAAGCCAGGCAAACGCACGGATTAATTCAGTGGAAGATCATCCGACCGTAGAATTGCTATCCATAATACGGCGGAACATTCAGGATCAAAATATGACGTCATAGTAACGAGCATGCTGTGCCACAGGTGAAGAAACTTGATGCAGATGCGCCTGAACACACTCCTGCCATTATGTAAAAATTAAATCGAGCATGTATTACACCACGTACGGTATAACCAGCTCCCGACCTGCAGTTAACTGATCACCATGAATGGCGTTACGTGTACGCAAATGCTTAACCGGTACGCCGAATTTTTCAGAAATATCCGCCAGGCTTTCGCCTTTACGTACTGTATAAGGTTTGCCCTTTTGTGCCAGCCAGGTACCCGGTGGCGCCTTGCGTACAAAGTAATCGTTAATACCACGTAACACGGCTTGGGCTACATTGGTCTGATGCGCCGGTGTGCGTAATTTACGTTCTTCACGCGGATTGGAGATGAAAGCCGTTTCCAGCAATATGGCAGGAATGTTCGGCGCTTTAAGCACAGCAAACCCGGCTTGCTGCACACGCTGACGATGTACATTACCGACTTTGGTCAGCTCGGCTAGGATTTCATCGCCCACATCCAAGCTGGATTGTATGGTGCCGGTGAGTGATAAATCGAGTATCACTTGTTGCACCATTTCATCCTTGTCATCGAGACTGATATTGCCAAACACCATATCCACATTGTTTTCTTTTTCGGCCAGTAAACGCGCGGTTTCAGATGTGGCACCACTCACCGACAAGGCAAATACCGAGGCACCACTGGCACGCGGATCCGGAAATGCATCGGCATGAATCGACACCATCAAATCGGCATTATTGTCACGGGCTTTTTTAATGCGATCACGCAAACGCATATAACGATCGGAGGTACGCACCATCACGGCTTTCATACCCGGCTTTGAGTTAATTTCTTTTTCCAGCTTGCGCGCAATATCCAGCGTAATGTCTTTTTCCTGGGTACCCAGCTTGCCGATGGCACCGGGGTCATTACCGCCATGGCCGGCATCAATGGCGATAATGACATCGCGCATTTCAGGTAACTTCACCGGGGCAGAGAAATTCGGATCTTTCAGTTCAATGACCAGACGATGGCCTTCACCATTTTCAGGTTTGAGATAAAAACTGCTGGGCTGGCTTTTGCCAGCCAGATCGAGCACCACACGTAAATCCTCAACATTGCGCACACCACTGCGCACGCCCTTAAGCAGATTGCTGCGCATATCACCCAGCAAACCGGCATTGAGCAAACGTGAGCGCTGCATATCCAGCACCACACGCTCCGGATCATGCAGCGCAAACAGCTTGTGCTGCACTGGCGCATCCAGATCAAAAACAATACGGGTTAATCCATCCTGCGATGACAGGCGAATGTTCTGCACCTGCACGGCAGAATCACCGGCCTTTACAAAAGACGGCAGCAATGCAAAGCCGCTCAAACCAGCCAGCCGGGTCATAAAATGTCTACGTTTATTTACCATTAACAAATACCTTGCCCGATACAAAATGTGCGGTGCGTCACACGAAGTTATGACTTAGTTTCGCTCTTTTTTCAGAAAAAGCAAGTTTTGATTAGTATTTTTTCTATAAATTTTATATAGATACAGAATGAACCTAGAGTAAATACTCAGATATCAACTGCAATAGTTGGTGACCACGGGGGGACTGCGCTGTCATGCAAAGCTGCCGACCGCTACCTGCATACTCTATATAGCAGACCAAATCAGCCGCCGGTAAAAAGCCCGCCGCCTTCTCCGGCCACTCCACCAGACACACCGTTTGCCCATCAAAATAGTCACGGCCGCCGGCGTATTCCAGCTCTTCGGGATCACCTAAACGATATAAATCAAAGTGATAGATCTGCAAACCTGCCAGCTCATAGGACTCAACCAGCGTGTATGTCGGACTCTTCACCACACCACCATGACCCAGGGCGTGCAGAAAGCCGCGAACAAAGGTGGTTTTGCCGGCACCCAGCTCACCCTGTAAAAAAATCACCGTTCCCGGCGTGCAGTATTGGGCCAGTTTGCCGGCAAGCTCTTCCTGCGCAGCGGCATCTGCCAGATACCACTCATGGCTGCTCATCAACCCCTCCGTTGACCATGATCCGAATGGCATCCAATAAATCACTGGCCAGCAACCCACGCTCGCCACCCTGCCGGGCGGCCAGGTCACCGGCACAGGCGTGAATGAGCACACCCCATTCTGCCGCCTGCCGGAGATCACAACCTTGTGCGACCAGTGCAGCAATGACCCCCGTTAATAGATCGCCCATGCCAGCCACGGCCATACCGGGATTGCCGTGAGGACACACGCACAAATCGCCAGCAGCCGAACCCACCAGACTGCCAGCACACTTGAGCACCACAACACCCCCATAACGCTGATAAAGTTGCTTCACGGCCGCGCAACGGTCGGCCTGCACCTCGGCATTGCTCACACCCAAAAGCTGTGCAGCCTCGCCCGGGTGCGGGGTCAGCACCCAGTCCTGGCGTGAGCCGTCGTCGAAGGTGAGTAATTTAAGAGCATCCGCATCCACCACTTTAGGATGTTTGCTGGCCAAAACCTGCGACAACAATTGACGACCCCAGTCGCTTTGCCCTAATCCGGGGCCTATAGCGATAACGTCTGCACGCTGCATCACTTCATGCGGAATATCGCCATTACTCGTGCCCCACACCATGAGTTCGGGGCGGGCTGCCACCAGTGCGGTGATATGTTCTGGGCGTGTCATCACGGTCACCAGTCCGGCACCGGCACGTAATGCGGCTTCCGCCGTTAAACGGATGGCACCGGCCATGCCAAAATCCCCGCCTATTACCAGTACATGCCCATGTTGATTTTTATGGCTGTTGCGTTGCCGTGGTTTGAAATGTTGTTGGATGTCGCTGAAACACAATAATCTCGCCTGCGCAGCAACCTGTTGGTACACACCCACCGGCAAACCAAGATCTTCAAAACGTATGTCGCCGCAATAATCTGCGGCCTGATGCGTGAACAGGCCCGGCTTCAAACCCAAAAAACTCACCGTAATATTGGCACGCACGGCCACGCCCATCACACTGCCGGTATCCGCGTTTAATCCGGAGGGCACATCCACTGCTACCACCGGCACACTCAGGGCATTGATGGCCTCAATCATGCTGCGCCAAATACCGCTGACTTCGCGTTGCAGGCCCGTGCCGATCAAGGCATCCACCAACACGTCAATTTCATTTAAATTGTCCGCATTAATCAATCCCAAACCCAGGGTCTGCCAGTCTTGATAGGCACGACGTGCATCACCGGTGAGTTGTTCAGGCTCCACCAGACTCAGCACATCGGCCACATAACCGGCGCGTTGCGCCAAGCGCGCCACCACATAGCCATCACCCCCGTTATTGCCGCCACCACAGCACACCAACAGGCGCCGCGCCCGCGGATATTGTTGTTTAATAACGGCCAGCACCGCCGCACCTGCACGATTCATTAAATCGTAACCCGTGATAGCACCATCTGCTACAGCCAAGCGCTCCAGCTCACGCACCGCGGTTGTGGAATACAACCAACACGCATTATTTTTCATTTATTTGTTAATCTCGTTTTTTTGCATACGCCTAAACTGAATCGCCCGCCACAGTGTGCGCACATCTTCATGTTGTTGAGACATGATGACTGTAATCGCAATTTGCTCCGCCGCCGCCAGTACACAAAACACGGCGGCAAAACGAAATGGCCAGTCCAACCATTGCAGAAACAGCAGAATATACGCAACCACCGTCAACATCACCGCCAGTCGTACACCCCAGGTGTGATAACTGGTAAGCCTGCCGAATTTAATCAAACCCACCAACACCGGCAAGGTAAAGCTGGTGACAACCAGTAATACATAAAAAATTTCGCGGCGAACAATCTCCGGCCACATGATCCAGGCCGAAACGGCCATCACCGAATAAATCAAAAAATCGCCCCAACTATCGAGGTGCGAACCGAGCCGGGTTGTTTGATGGAGTCGTCGCGCCAGAAAACCATCCAGTACATCGGTAAACTCCGAAAACAAAATCACCAGCACAAACCAGATAGGTTGGTGATTAATCGCCAGCAGCAGTAAAACCGGGCTCAATAATACCCGAACCAAGCTGATCAGATTGGGCCAATTAAAGATTTCACGGTTAGAAAAATTCATTTTCAATTTTGTATCGGTTAATTTTGTATTGGCTAATAAGGAGTTTTACGAATACCCAAACGATACAGTATCTGTGATAGCACTAATTCAAGTACAATAAATCCGCACAACAGTATTACAATCGACACGGCGTCAAGCGCAAACTGCTCGCGCATCAGCAGCAGCGGGAACAAGGATTCTGGAATCTGATCCAGCAACGGGGCCATGCTGCTTGATTTCATATGTAAACGGCGTTTGATGAAACTTGAAAACACATCGCCGACCATGGCCGCGAGCGCAATGAGCACGCCTGTTTGAAGGCTGTAATCCAGCAGCCACGCTACACCAGTAGTGAGCATTATAGAAGCAATCAGTCCGCGCCAAGTTTTACTCGGCCCCAACAAATCGTGGGTGCCTAATTTAAAACCAAAATCAAGAGGCAGACTGTAACGTGAAGCCAATACTTTACGCGCAATAATGGGTGCGCCATTGGCGATTAATATGAGTAGCAGAAGGTGAAGCAGGGATAAACTCAAACCACCCTCCTGTTGATGCCGGATAGTGATGACAAGTTTAAACTATTAACACTCATTAACGGATAAAAAAACCGTCAGCATCTGACAAACAAATGCCTGACTCTCACGGTTTTTTTGAAATAGATACTCAGATCATCTGATATTGATCGCGCCCGGTATTTTT
>JANOOU010000591.1:0-4823 GCA_031421475.1 Gammaproteobacteria bacterium
GTAAATCGTTCATGAGGGACTCGTTATTTGATGTTGCATGTACAGCCTGGCCAGGGTGAGATCGAAGGGCCGGGTAATTTTTATATTGTCATCGTGACAGCCGACCAGCAGCGGTTGATAGCCCAGTAATTCCATCGCCGAGGCATCGTCTGTTACATGCAGCTGTTTCTTAACTACGTTATTTAACGCCTTGATCAGTAACGAAAGTTTAAACATTTGTGGCGTCATCGCATGCCACAATCCATTGCGGTCAACCGTTATTTGAGTGCGACCTTCCGGTGTTTGCCGCTTCATGGTGTCGCGCACCGGCACGGCGAGTAAGCCGCCATGATCGTCCTGACTGGCGCGGTCAATCAACCGCTCAAGATCGTCAGCTCGTATACAGGGACGTGCGGCATCATGCACTAGCACCCAGATTTCGTTTTGCTCGGTAAACGCCTTACCCAAATGCGCGGCCAGGGCGTTCAGTGCATGGAGTACCGAGTGGCAACGCTCCTTCCCACCTGCCGTTGTTAACACGGGCTTGGTATGGGTAAATTTTAAGGCAGCCCAGCCTGTATCCTGCGCATCCACGGCCACCACTGCACCGCTTAAGGCAGGCACATCCAGTAGTCGTTGCAAGCTGTGTTCAATCAGGGTTTTACCCAGCAATTCCAGATATTGCTTGGGCCGATTGGCCTGCATGCGAGCACCGACGCCAGCAGCGGGAACAATGGCCCAGAATTGTTTAGGGAGTGGGTTGAGTAGGCTGGGCGGGTTCATCGGCTGGCGATTTTTTATGCTGGATAAACTGGTAAAAGGTTTCGTCCTTGCCGATCATGCCCAGCTCGCTGCGGGCACGTTCTTCTATCGCGCCGAGGCCAGCCTTGAGGTCGTTCACTTCGGCATTGAGTGCTGCATTACGTTCATCAAGTTGCGCCTGCTGTTCAGCCACGGCGGCTTTTTCATTTTGTAAATGCAGCACTTCGGGAATGCTGCCATCGCCCAGCCACAGCCGGTATTGCAGCAGCAATAACAAACCGGCCAACAGAGCGATAATCCATTTCATGTTAATAGAATGTCGCGCAGCGACACCAACTTACCTTCTCCCGCTTGCGGGAGAAGGAGGCACCGCCGGCGTGAGCCGGTGGGGGTTGAGGGGTAGCATGTTACATTGATAGTCAACTGCGGCACGCTCGTCATTAACATGCTTAGGCCAGATACTTGAAAGCCGATTTGCCAGCGTACACCGCGTTTTTACCCAGCGCCTGTTCAATGCGCAGTAACTGATTATATTTGGCGACGCGATCCGAACGTGACAGGGAACCGGTTTTGATTTGCCCGGTATTGGTGGCCACACACAGATCCGCGATGGTGCAATCTTCGGTTTCACCGGAACGGTGAGATATCACCGCACTGTAACCGGCTTTTTGAGCCATGTTGATGGCTTCCAGGGTTTCGGTGAGCGTACCAATCTGGTTGAGCTTGATCAGGATTGAATTGGCTATGCCCTTATCAATACCCTGTTTAAAAATTTGGGTGTTGGTAACAAACAAATCATCACCTACCAGCTGCACCTTGCCACCGAGTTTTTGAGTGAGCACCGCCCAACCTGCCCAATCGCTTTCATCTAAACCATCTTCGATAGATATGATGGGATATTTGGCAACCCAGGCTGCAAGGTAATCCACAAACTGTTCGGATGTGAACGATCTATTTTCAGAACTGAGTACATATTTGCCGTCTTTATAAAATTCCGAGCTGGCGCAATCCAGGCCTAAATAAATATCCTTGCCCGGTTTGTAACCGGCTTGGGTAATGGCTTCGAGTATGACTTCGATGGCTTCTTCATTCGATGACAGATTCGGCGCAAAACCGCCTTCATCACCCACGGCTGTACTCATGCCACGTTTGGATAAAACGGATTTCAAGGTATGAAAAATTTCGGCGCCGTAACGCAGGGCTTCACTGAAGCTGGGTGCGCCTACCGGCAGAATCATGAACTCCTGCAAGTCGACACTGTTGTCAGCATGCGAACCGCCATTGATGATATTCATCATCGGTACCGGCAAGGTGTAGCGACCGGTGCCTAAATATTCATACAAAGGTTTTTTCGCGTTATTGGCGGCGGCATGTGCCACGGCCAGGGATACGGCTAATAAAGAATTGGCACCTAAACGGGCTTTAGTTTCGGTGCCATCGAGTGCGATCATGGCACGATCAATGGCTTGCTGATCAAGCGCATCCTTGCCGAGTAACAGGTTACGAATTTCACCGTTTACATAGGCAACCGCTTTGGTTACGCCCTTGCCCATATAACGTTTTTTATCACCATCACGCAGCTCAATCGCTTCACGGGTACCGGTTGACGCACCCGATGGCACCGCCGCACGGCCGCGTACGCCGCCTTCTAAAATCACATCCGCCTCAACGGTTGGGTTACCCCGTGAATCGAGTATTTCGCGACCGATGATATCTATAATTCTTGGCATATATTCCTCAGTAATTCCTATGCTTACGCTTGTTTGTTAATGTAGATTAAAGTCAATTAGTTAAAGTAAAGTCTCATCAAATGCGCGGCTTTTTACCGTGCGATCAATGTCCTTCAACATACTGAGCAAGCGCTCCAATTTCGGCAATGGCCAGGCGTTGGGACCATCACTCAGCGCTTTTTCGGGATTGGGATGGGTTTCCATGAACAAACCGGCAATACCTGCCGCAACGGCGGCACGCGCCAATACTGGCACGTGTTCGCGTTGACCACCCGAGCAACTGCCTTGGCCACCCGGCAACTGCACCGAATGCGTGGCATCGAACACCACCGGGCAGCCGGTGTCACGCATCACGGCCAGTGAACGCATGTCGGATACCAGATTGTTGTAACCAAACGAGGCGCCGCGTTCGCACACCATAATGTGTTGATTACCGGTTGAACGTGCCTTGTCGACGACGTTTTTCATATCCCACGGCGCCATGAACTGGCCCTTTTTGATATTCACCGGTTTGCCGGTGGCCGCCACTTTTAAAATGAAATTGGTTTGACGGCAGAGAAACGCGGGGGTTTGCAATACATCCACCACCGATGCCACTTCATCCATGGGTGTGTCTTCGTGCACGTCGGTAATCACCGGCACACCGATTTGATCTTTTACTTTTTGCAGGATGCGTAAACCTTCTTCCATGCCCATACCGCGAAAACTGTTCATGGATGAACGATTGGCTTTATCGAAAGAGGACTTATACACAAAAGGTATACCCAGCCTGCCCGTCATTTCTTTGAGCTGGCCAGCGGTGTCCAGTGCCATGGCTTCGCTTTCAATGACACAGGGGCCGGCAAATAAAAAGAACGGTTGATCAAGGCCTACATCAAAACCACACAGCTTCATTTAACAACTCCTTCGCGGGTATCACGATGTTGCATGGCCGCTTTGACAAAGTCGGCAAACAGCGGATGACCATCCCGCGGTGTAGAGGTAAATTCCGGGTGAAACTGGCACGCTACAAACCAGGGGTGATCCGCCAGCTCGATCATTTCAACCAGCGTGCCATCTTCGGAAGTGCCGGATAAAATCATGCCCGCTTTTTCCAGCACCGGACGGAAGCTGTTGTTAAATTCATAGCGATGACGATGGCGTTCACGGATCACCTCGGCACCATAAATATTACGCACCCGACTACCCGCTTTGAGCACGCAGGACTGCGCACCCAGACGCATAGTGCCGCCCTTGTCCGAATGCTCGTTGCGCTCGATACGTTGGCCCTGCTCCTGCCATTCGGTGATCATGGCGATCACCGGATTCGGCGTGTCCTGGTCAAATTCGGTACTGTGCGCCTGCTTTAAATTCGCCATATTACGCGCGTATTCGATCACCGCCACCTGCATGCCCAGGCAAATTCCCAGATAGGGTACTTTTTGTTCACGCGCAAAACGCACCGCTGCAATCTTGCCTTCAACCCCGCGTTTGCCAAAACCGCCGGGCACTAAAATGCCGTCAAGACGTGCCAGCTGACGCAGATCATCGGATTCCAGCAATTCGGAATCAATATATTTAATAATCACTTTCGCTTTATTGCTGATGCCGGCGTGACACAGTGCTTCGTTAAGTGATTTGTAGGATTCGGTTAGATCAACATACTTGCCGACCATACCGATAGTGACTTCAGATTCGGGATGCTCCAGCACCTGTACCACACGATCCCATTCCGATAAATCTGCCGGTGGTACATGCAGCTTCAATTTGTCGACCACAATTTCGTCCAGACCCTGTTCGTGCAGCCAGCGCGGAATCTTGTAGATGTGATCCATGTCTTTGCCGGAGATCACGGCTTTTTCTTCAACATTGGTGAACATGGAAATTTTGCGGCGATCTTCCGGGCGCAGGAAACGCTCGGAGCGACACAATAAAATATCAGGCTGAATACCAATGGAACGTAATTCTTTTACCGAATGCTGGGTTGGCTTGGTTTTGACTTCACCCGCCGACGCAATGTAGGGCACCAGCGTTAAATGCATAAAGATGGCGCGCTCGTGGCCCAGTTCAACACCCATCTGGCGTATGGCTTCTATAAACGGCAACGATTCAATATCACCCACGGTGCCGCCAATCTCGACCATGGCAATGTCGGCGTCACCGGCACCCGCAATAATGCAGCTCTTGATTTCATCGGTGATATGCGGAATCACCTGCACCGTGGCACCCAGATATTCGACACGGCGTTCCTTGCGGATCACCGATTCGTAAATTTTGCCGGAGGTAAAGTTGCTGAAGCGGCCGGTTTTGGAACGCACAAAACGTTCGTAATGCCCTAAATCCAGATCCGTTTCGGCACCGTCATCGGTCACA